>CAYXAX010000070.1:0-8296 GCA_964463055.1 uncultured Gammaproteobacteria bacterium
CAATAATATTCACCTTAACGCCTTGCGGCTCAGAGAAAACGCTTCAATTTATGAAATGGTTGGGTATCAGTATTCCAAGATGGCTAGAGAACGACTTACTGCATTCGGATGATATTCTCCAACGGTCTGTCGACTGTTCCGAACAAAACTGGAATGAGTTAAAGGACTTTGCCGAAGGAAAAGGTATTCCCGTAGGCTGTAATATTGAGAGTGTCGCAGTAAGAAAAGTGGAAGTCGAGGCATCTGTTGAGTTGCTCAGGAGAGTTAGTGTGAAGAAGCGTCACCTGGAAACGCGTAGGTAATGGATATAACAAGCGCGTCGATTCGGACTCGCTACGTCGGCGCTTCGCGGCGCCTCCGCTCGCCGCTCACGCGCAGCGTTACGCACCGCAGTATCGCGGCCATTTGACGAACGACAATAGATGATGAATCAGTATTGTGAATTGAGTGAGCTGGGCTGGAGCGACTGGTTTGCACAGCGGGCAGACTGCAAACCGCCGGATACCGTCGCCCGCGTAGCGGCGGTCGACCGCGACCAATTGCTGCTCGTGGATCAGGACGGGAATTTTCGGGCAAAGTTGGCTGGCCGTTATTTGCACCATCACCACCTGAACCAAGAGCTGCCGTGCGTAGGCGACTGGGTGTGTGTGGAAAAGCAGTCTGGCGACGACTTTGGGGTAATCCACGCGCTACTGGAGCGCAGGACCTCTCTGCGCAGGAAGTCCGCGAGGAACGTCATGGAGTACCAGATGATTGCAGCGAACGTGGATTACGTACTCATCGTGCAGTCTTGCCACTTCGATTTCAATCCAAAGCGTTTGGAACGCTATCTCGTCATGGTGATGGAAGGTGGGGCCGAGCCGTACGTTCTGCTGACCAAGACTGACTTGGTGACTCCTGAAGTACTGGCCACACAGTTGGCGGAAATCCAGTCTATCGGTATCACCGCGCCGATAGTGCCTTTGAGTAACGTGACACGGGACGGCCTGGAGGATGTTAAACGGCTGCTTCTGCCTGGAAAGACCTATTGTTTCGTCGGATCGTCAGGAGTTGGAAAAAGCACCCTGATCAATCAGTTGGTCGGCCGTGAAAGGATGGAAACGAAGTCTGTCAGCGGGACAGGAGAAGGGCGGCACACGACAGTTCGTCGTGAGCTGATACGTCTCGACGGCGGCGCGTTGGTGATCGACAACCCAGGAATGCGCGAATTCGGCATCCTCGGCGCGGAAAGCGGCATAGCGAACAGCTACTCCGACATCATCGCTCTCGCGTCCAGCTGCCGCTATCAAGACTGTAGCCATACTGGCGAGCCAGGCTGTGCCGTACTCGCGGCCGCACACGCCGGAGAAATCAGCCAGGAATCTCTTGATAGTTTTCTCAAGCTCAAAGAAGAAACGGCATTCAACGACATGTCCTATGCGAAGAAACGAAAAAAGGATCGAGACTTTGGTCGATACCTTAAGTCGGCCAAGAAAGATTTTCGGGACAAATAGCATGTTCGCGGCGCATAACCCGGATCTTTCGAACATGAGGTCAAAACGGTCGATTAGGAAGATACAAGGCATACAACGCGGTCAAAATGGATGCAAATTCTTCTACGCTCCATTTGCATGATTTAGCCTCGTCGTTGTGCCGCAGGAGCAGCTAATGGCTTCTCGCGAAGCTCGTGACAACTACAAGAACGCTGTCGCCAAGTTCTTTGACGCTCGCACCGACTATAATCGCAGCGAGGTACACTATCGGCTCGCGGAGCGCTTGGTCGAATTGGCGGCGCCGCGGCGAAATGAACAGGTATTAGACATAGCCACCGGTACGGCTTTCGTGGCGATTCTGGCCGCGCGCCTGGTTGGGGAATCGGGTAAGGTCGTCGGCGTGGATATTTCCGCCGGTATGCTGAAGCAGGCTGAGCAAGCTGTAGCAGCGGCCGATTTAAACAACATTGAACTGGTGCGTGCCGATGCTGAGGCTTTGAATTACGCCGCCTGCAGCTTCGATCTGATCTTCTGCTGTAACGCCTTGCCCTATATGAGTGATGTTCCGGGTGCATTACGGCAGTGGCATTCGCTGCTGCGGCCGGGCGGTCGTCTGGCATTCAATTGTTGGGCGGAGCAATCCTATGTAAACGCACGTCTACTCCGGGATATCGCTTCCCGCGAGGGCATTCATATTTCCATGATCGGCCAGCATACCGGCGCGCCAGAGCGCTGTTGCGCAGTCCTTGCGCACGCCGGTTTCGATGAGCCGCAGGTGGTGGTGGAGCCGACGCGAGAGTTTTTCTCGGCGGATCACTTGGCCACGTTGCTGGACTCTCAAGTCAAGAATCCGCTTTACGGCATCGCGCCACGCGACGCGGTTCGGCTAAAAGAGCTTCGTGACGAATACATTTCGCAAGCCCGGTCACCATCGGTTATGAGAGGGATCGATGAGGAAATGGGAGCGTATTTTGTCCTGGCGATGAAGCCATGTATCTAGTCGACGAAGGCGCCGTATCAGAACGTATACTGATCAAAGCATATGCTGACGAATCCGGGAGTGGCCGAGAGGAAACGCTTCCTGCCGCCGGGGAAAGGCATATATCCAGCTTAAAATGCGAAGTAAATGGTGAAATGTGGGTGTAATCAAGTCATGGTGATCAGATGAAAGAGGTTGCATTAATAACGGGGGCATCCGGCGGTATTGGCGAGGAATTTGCCAGAATTCATGCAAGAAAAGGAGGCGATTTGGTTTTGGTGGCGCGAACCCGGGAGCGGCTTGGCGCGCTCCAGGCGGAATTGGAGTCTAAATATAAGATAACGGTGGCCGTGATTGTCGAAGATCTATCCTTGGCGGGGTCCGCGCAGAAAGTGTTCTCGGCCACGCAAGCCAACGGATTGAAAGTCGGTGTCCTTATAAATAACGCGGGATTCGGTGGATATGGAGAGTTTTATGAGGGCGATTTGTCCGGATACGAGTCCATGATGCAGTTAAATATGAATACGTTGACTTCGCTGTCCCACCTGTACCTGCAGGACATGGTGAAACAAAGGCACGGAAGAATTCTAAACGTCGCCTCTGCCGCGGGTTTCGTACCAGGGCCATTGCACGCTGTGTATTATGCAACCAAGGCGTATGTCGTTTCCTTTTCCCAGGCAATTGCTGAGGAACTGAAGGGAACGGGTGTTACTGTTACCGCACTGTGTCCAGGGCCGGTTGAAACGGAGTTTGTCGCAAGGGCAAACCTGGAGGGTGTGAGGGTATTTCAAAATGCCGCCTCTGCTGTATCGGTGGCAGAATACGGTTACAAGGCGATGGAACAAGGAAAAATCGTCGCCATCAATGACGGCGCGCTTAGCTTTGCATTGAATTGGTTGATTCCCTTCATTCCAAGACGGCTGCTGCTCAAGCTGTCGAGGCTGGCGATGCAAAAGGCCAGGTGATGACGTAAGGTCTTATGTATTGGCTAATCAAGCTCAAGCCATCTCCGTTTCCCGGATTCTTTGTGATTGAAAGGTGCTCGATCACGATCGACAACCTATTCCAGGGCAGATATAGTTGGGAAGCGTCCTGTCCCTGGTGTCTGTTTTATAAAAGGCCATAACAAAATGCGGTTGCTATGACGTTACACCCAACGCCGGCTCTTATCGATGTCCTGTATTGGATAACACTGGTGGCGGTTGTCGTTTCATCGGCATCCGGCGTTCTTCAGGCGGGATTCAAACAGTTTGACCTCTTTGGCGTCATAATCATTGCCATAGCCACCGGGCTGGGAGGCGGGTCTCTCCGTGACATCCTTCTGGGTCGGGAGGTGTTCTGGATCAAGGATGAAATATTCTTTACGGCATCGCTGGTAAGCGCGGTCGCCATATTCATAACGGCACGCATAATGGTGATATCACCCCGCTTCTTCTTGATACCGGATGCCGCCGGGCTGGCAACCTTCGGTGTTGCCGGTACTTTGGTCGCATTGATGGCTGGATCGCCTTGGCTGGTGGCGAGTTTTATGGGTGTCATGACGGGGACCATGGGCGGCATATTCCGGGATGTCTTAAGCAACGAACGGCCGGTCGTGTTCCGAAGCCAGCTTTATGCCACTGTATCGTGGGGCGGCTCATTGATGTTTATCGCGCTTGTGTATTTAAAACTTGATGTCACGTTGTCGGCCACGATTTCCGGCCTCAGCATATTTATCGCTCGTCTGTTGGCCATTTATTTTGATTTGAGTCTGCCAAAGTTCCGGTTTAAGACTTGAACTTACCCATAATAGTCGTTCGGTGTTCCCATGAGAGGTGTCCGGTCGGCGGGCCATGACACTGGTTCCTGCCCATTGAGCCATGGCTATTGCGGCGCTTACCCATCGCGACAAACAAGGAGCAAGTTTATGGAAAACAACGACAAGTTGGCGGTGCTGATAGACGCGGACAATGCGCAACCGAGCATTGTCGACGGACTGATGGCGGAAATCGTGAATTACGGCAGAGCCAGTGTCAGGAGAATCTATGGTAATTGGACGAGTACCACACTGACGGGGTGGAAGGACGTTTTGCTGCAGCACTCCATCCAGCCCATGCAGCAGTTTTCGTATACGAAGGGCAAAAACGCGACTGACAGCGCGATGATTATCGATGCCATGGATTTGCTGTATGCCGGGAATCTCGATGGATTTTGCCTGGTTTCCAGTGACAGCGATTTTACCAAGCTGGCGTCACGGCTCAGAGAGTCGGGGCTGCTGGTGTATGGCTTCGGCGAGAAAAAGACCCCCGCCCCGTTTGTTGCGGCCTGCGACAAATTCATCTACACGGAGGTCCTGCGCGCGAAGACTGAAGAAGGCAAACAGATTGACAAAATGTCGAGCGGCAAGCTGAAACAGGACACAAAGCTGGTGAACCTTCTGCGCAATGCGGTGGAGGCATCTTCGGATGAAGACGGGTGGGCCCATCTGGCGCCCGTCGGCAGCAATATCGCCAAACAGTCACCGGACTTTGACCCGCGAAATTACGGTTACGGCAAACTGCGTGAGCTGATTTCGGCATCAAATCTCTTTGATATGGAGGAAAGGCCGATCGGCGGTACGAATTCCAAGGCCATTTACGTGAGAGATAAACGGAACAAGTAGAAGAATTTTCCTCATGGACGGCAGCGCTGACGACAAAATACGGAAAAAGGTGATTCAAATGACAAAGCGCTATTTGGATGTCACGCATGAGGCGGGGGCGGCGTTGTTCGCGCGCGGTATTGAAGGTGCGGTCGTTATGTTGAATCTGCTGCGGTTTCGCGAGGTTGCCGACTATTCAGCCAATCCGGAACTCAAGCCTCGCGAGCCCATATCCGGCGCACAGGCGTATCAGAAGTACATGGATCATACATTGCCGTTTCTCAGGCAGAGCGGCGGCGATGTGGTGTTTTTAGGTAAAGGCGCAAAAAACCTCATCGGCCCATGGGAGGAGCGATGGGACCTGGTCATGCTTGTCCGCCAGAACTCTTTGTCGGACTTCATGGCATTCGCGCAAGATCAGGGGTATTTGGCGGGCATCGGGCATCGAACCGCCGCCTTGGAAGACTCGCGTCTCTTGCCTCTTGTTGAAGTCGAAGGATTTGATATATCAGACGCGTTCGTATAAGGCGCTTTTGCGTGGCTGCCTGTGGCCGGTGTTGAAGATCACGGCCGGAAGTTCATGAACGGACAGGCATCGCCTCCTTGCCGATGAGGGGGCGATGCGGAATTTAGGGTATGTCTCGGGTGAGCGCTACTGAGCCCGTTTGCTCAGGCGCTCCTGCGCCGGCGCGCGGCTCCCATGCCGACAAAGCCGATTCCAAGGAGCGCAAGGGTCGCCGGCTCGGGGACATTGCCGATGGGGGTGCCGCCGCCCTGATTGGTCGATGCGATATACACGCGATCGATGACCACATCGGCGGAGGCGCCGCCGTTGGTGTCGTAGTTGAACGAAACGTTGTACATGCCGGGGGTTACCACGTTGACCAGCCCGGAGTAGTTGGCCCATGTCTGCACCTGGCTGGGCAGCAGGCCCTTAACGGTGAAGTTGGCCAGTGTAATGCCCGCGATGGTGCCGTCGAAGCTGGCGTCGCCGCGGTTGTTGAAGCCGTTCAGGGGGGCGTATGCATCGAAACCGATGGCATAGTTGCCGGCGGCCAAAAAGACCGACTGGCTGAGGGTCTGATGCGCCTGGTCGTCAACGAAATAGACCCCATGGGTCCCCGCCGCATCCGGGCTGCCGCCGACGATGGTGTCGGACGGTACCGCTTCCCCGAAGGCCGAACCGGTGACTCCATCTGTGATGATCACCGCGGGCGGATAAGTGAGTTGGGTGCCGCTGGTGCTCCAGCCGGTCAGGTTACCGGTCTCGAAGCTGCCGTTGGTCAGCTCGTTGACGGGTGTTGCCTGCGCGGTACCGCACAGCGCCGGGAGACAAACCAGGCAGGCAAGTAGGGTATTTTTGATCATCATGATGCACCTTATAATTTTTTTGAATTCCTGAAACGGCAGTCAGGATGGCCAGACAACCTTCACGCCAGTTCTTTGATCTATAGACGGCACCATCCATGCCAATGACGGGCGAATGTTTGCAAGCATTTGTGTTATAAGGAAATATATATCCGAACGGAGGGTTGTTGTGTCATGGGTACGGGGGGGGTCGTGTCATATTGTAAATATCCCCGATACTGGTTCGGGAGTCGCGTAGCTCGATTAATCCGCGGTATCGTACGTGACGCCGGGTTTTGCAGCGTGATGGAAATCGTCTCAGACAGAAACCCCTATGTGGACGAAGTCTAAAAGGCTAGCGGACAAACAGGACATCTGACCGGCGATGAGTGGCTCCGAAGAAGGGGATACGATCGGATTCTGGGAGGTCACCGCCATCGGGATCGGCGGCATGGTCGGCGGCGGGATCTTCGCCGTGCTGGGACTTTCAGTGGACCTGACCCACGGCGGCGCGCCGGCCGCCTTTCTGCTCGCGGGCATCGTTGCGCTCGTCACGTCCTATTCCTACACGCGACTCTCGGTCAGTTTTCCGAGCCAGGGCGGCACGGTGGCGTTCCTGGACCGGGCGTTCGGCCCCGGCCTGCTGACGGGGGGCATGAACATCCTGCTATGGATAAGCTACATCGTCATGCTTTCCCTGTATGCCTACGCGTTCGGCAGTTACGGGGCGACGTTATTTCCATCCTCTTCGGCCGGGTTCTGGAAGCATGTATTGATCAGCGCCGCCATCATCGGCATCACAGGGCTGAATGTATTGAGCGCCAAACTGATCGGCGATGCGGAAGACTGGATCGTGCTCATCAAGCTGGTGATACTGGTGGCCTTCATCGCGATGGGTATATGGGGCATAGACGCTGCGCGCCTGGCGCCATCGCAATGGTCGCCCCCGCTGAATGTGATCGCGGGCGGGATGATCATCTTTCTCGCCTATGAGGGCTTCGAGCTGATCGCCAACAGCGCGCAGGATGTGCGCAATCCGGCGAAGACGCTGCCGCGCGCGTTTTACACTTCGGTGGGTTTTGTATTGGTCCTGTATGTCTTGATCGCCGTGGTGACGGTGGGGACCCTGCCGGTGGACAAGATCATCGACGCCAAGGACTATGCCTTGGCGGAGGCGGCGCGGCCGTTCCTTGGTCAGACCGGCTTTTTGCTGATCGCCGTCGCCGCCATGCTCTCGACGGCCTCGGCCATCAATGCCACGCTGTATGGCACGGCGCGGCTGAGCTATATCATCGCCAAGGATGGCGAGCTCCCCGAGGTATTGGAAAAAAAGGTATGGAACGAGCCGATAGAGGGGTTGCTGCTGACGTCGGGGCTGACCTTGATTATCGCCAATACGGTGAATCTCTCCAGCATGTCGACCATGGGCAGTGTGGGTTTTCTGTTGATTTTTGCCGCCGTCAATGGCGCCAATGCGAAACTGGCCGGCGAGACCGGCAGCAGGCGCTGGCTGCCGCTGGTCGGGGTGGCCCTTTGCATTGGTGCGTTGATAAGCCTGCTGTGGGAGACGGCGGATCGTGCGCCGTACCGGCTTTTGATCCCCGTGGTGATGATCGGGGCGTCCTTCATTATCGAGGCCGTCTTTCGCGTGGCCACGGGCAGGACCATTCGCCTGTCGAAGTCCTCTAAGCAATAGGGCGGCAGCGGTGAGAACGCCGTGAAGCGCGCAATTTCCGATTATGGGCCGCGGGCGGCTGATGCTGCGAGAATCGTGATTCAGGCGGGGGCGCCTGCGAGCGCGCCGTGCAGGGGAATGCCCTTGATCAAGGCCATGGCCTGTCTCGCGGGGACGGGCCTGGCGTACAAAAAGCCCTGTCC
>CAYXAX010000070.1:8396-12394 GCA_964463055.1 uncultured Gammaproteobacteria bacterium
TCCTTGACGTAGTCTCGACTGACGATGATGACTTCCGTGTGGCACAGCGCCGTGGCGGTGGCCGATCGGACATTGTCGTCGATGAGCGCCATTTCACCGAACAGCTCGCCTTCGCGCAGCCGGGCCAGCGGTGTGGCGCTGCCCTTGATGAGGCTGGAGATCTCCACTTCGCCGCGTTCAATGATGTAGGCCAGGCTGCCCGACTCGCCCTCGCGAAAGATCTGCGCCCCGGCCTTGAAGACTTGACGGTATGCCTCTTTCAAACGCGCTGTGCTCTGATTATTTTGTGTGCCAGAGGGGTGGCCGACGCCCGGCTGTGGCGTGCGGCGGGGCGCAGCGCCCCGGCGCGCTTCGGTCCCATGGATTTTCAGCGGCACAGAGGCCTGTTGTCTTTAACGCGGCCGGGCCTGTTGCGGGCGATGGCATATCGGCGCAGGCCACTGCGCGCACCGGGAGGATTAATATTTATTTATTAAAATTAATCGGTTATTTGATTTTCGAGAGGATTTGACTCGACCGGTGCGGGGTGTCGGGCAGGCTCGGCCAAGGGCCTATTCCGATGCGGCATGGGCCGGGCGTTTGGCGTTGGTATTGTCGGGGCGCAGGTTGCCTATCCAGCCGCAGTGCAGGGAAAGGCATTGGTAGCGATACACGGTGGTGAAGTGACTGATGAACCGGTCGATGGCGCGGCGTCTGATACGAACCGCCGTGCCTTTGCAGCGCGGGCAGGCGCGGTGTTGAGTGTCCCGGTCGATATGAGCAATGTGCGGCGCACTGGAAATGTATGATGCATTCACGGCGTTGTCCTCCTTGTCGTGATTCGGCTTTATCAACGACCTCATTTGTAAAGTCGCTCATAGCAGCGTATTCCGTATACGTGCTAAGGAGGTATTGAAATCGATTTCATGCCCTCCGCGAGGAGGCGCATTCCTCTAACAAGACCTGGTGGAGCGCGTCCCGCAGAGGTGAGTCGAGGTCATTTATTCCAACTCGAATAACTGACACTCGTCCGAAGACATTGACGGGGCTGCGCAGCTGCCATCGGTGATTGACGACGATGAGGTATTGTAACACTTCGCCGTATATTCATCATGAATAAAAGTAACCACCGCCTGTGCCGGCTGATCGGCCCCGTGTTGTAATATGGACAAGATGTGAGGCTGTCCGTTCCTACGTTTCGTGCATTTTTATTAAGCGCAGTTGTGTGCGTTGCGTGGCCGTGGCGGCATCGTGGGAATGTTGTGAAGCGGGCGTGCCCTGTATCAATATTCCAGTGAATTATATTTTTAAAATTTTCCAATCGTGACACACGACGAGTCGGAAGGTGGATATAGAAATACTGCAAGCATATCTTCATCGGCATATTCCGTTATCCCGCGCCATGGAGGTGACGGTGTTGAAGGCCATGGAGGACGGCGTGACGTTGTCCGCGCCGTTGCGGCCCAATATCAATCACCGGGAAACGGTCTTTGGCGGCAGTGCCTCGGCGGTGGCCATCCTGGCGGCGTGGGCATTGCTTTATGTGCGCCTGGAAGGAAAGGGCGTCGACTGCCGCCTGGTCATACGGCGTAACACCATGCGATATGAACGGCCCATAACGGATGCGTTTATTGCCCATGCCGCGCCGCCGGGCGAAGCATCGTGGGGCAGATTCATCAAGGCGCTGATGCGCGGGCGCCCGGCACGGATTGTGGTGAAGTCGGTGCTCCACTGCCACGGCGCCAAGGTGGGGGAGATGGAAGGCGAGTTCGTCGCCCTGACCAGGTTGCCGCATGCATCACATTGAATAATATAAATAATCCACGCGATCACACGCGCATGCCGCGGGTCTTTTGGGGCACGGCGATCACCCAATTTTATGCCATGCTTAAGGTCGGCGCCGACCTATGTACACGGTCTTGGCCCTGCTGTATGCTTATCCCGCCTTGAAGTCGCCGCCTTTGCAAAATGAGGGTGGTATCCCCTGAACGTGTTGCCTTAGTTTTTCCCTTGAGGAAAGGCCGTGCCGTCGTGTGCGTAGGCGTCAAATAACCACCTCCCCCCGGATAAGCCGCAGGTCGGGCTTTCAACCCTCCATATTTTCCAAGCACTATTAATCTATTAATTTATGTCAGCGCAAGGTTTTCCGATCCTACCCGATGATAATGGCGGGAAGTTACTGCTCACGGAAAAGGCCGATGGTTGGGACTGGGCATTGATGGCCTCCATCTTTTCCGCGCTGGGCATTCTGTTCTATCTGAGTTCGACGGGGCGTGTATTCGTGCCGCTGCTAAGGGACATCAGGTCCCAGTACTGGCTGGATGCCCTTGCCCGGCCCAGTATGATGTGGGCGATGATGGGTACGCTGCTGCTGTTTTTTCGCACCCTGTTGTGGTTTCGCTATCGTTCCTTCGCCCCGGCAATCCTGGATGCGGCGCCGCTGCTGACGGTGGTCATCCCGGCGTACAACGAAGGGGCCATGGTGGAAAAGTCCATCGAGTCGGTGGCCGCGGCGCGCTATCCGCGCGATCGCTTGGAGATCTTTGTGGTTGACGACGGCAGCGGTGACGATACCTGGGAATATATCCAGCGCGCCGCGCGCCGGCATCCCGGGCTGGTCACCGCCGTTCGGTTCGCCAAAAACCAGGGCAAGCGCGCCGCTCTGAATGCGGGATTCCGCCGCGCACGCGGTGATGTGGTGGTGACCATCGATTCCGACAGTGTTATCGAGGAGGGTACCCTGCTGGCCATGGCCGGGCCGTTCCGCGATCCGCGCATCGGCGCGGTGGCCGGCCGGGTGGCGGTCTATAACCGCGAACAGGGGATCATCCCGCGCATGCTGGCGGTGCGCTATACCCTGGCATTTGATTTTCTGCGCGCCGCGCAGTCGGTGTACAAGACGGTGTATTGCTGCCCCGGGGCGCTGGCGGCGTACCGACTGACGGCGGTGCGCGAAGTCCTGGACGAATGGATGGAGCAGACCTTTCTCGGTGTCGCCTGCACCTACGGCGAAGACCGTTCCATGACGAACTATATTCTGTCCCGGGGATATGACACCGTCTATCAGCGCACCGGTGTCGTGCACACCATCGTGCCGTGGACTTACAGCAGGCTGTGCAAGATGTTCCTGCGCTGGGACCGCAGTTATATCCGCGAGGAGCTGCGCTTCGCGCGTATTGTCTGGACGCGGCGGCCGGTCTCGCGGGTGATCTCACTCGTTGATATCGTGATCACCAATCTGCGTTATCCGGTGGGCTACACCGTGTTGATTCTGTTGGCCGTGCTCGCCTTTGAAGATCCCTATACCATTCTGCGCATGCTGTTTGCCATCGGGATGATGTCCACGCTGACCATGTTTTACTACCTGCGCAGCGAGCGCTCATGGGACGTCGTCTACGGGGTGATTTATGCCTATTACTCAGTGTTCGTCCTGTCCTGGATATTTCCCTATGCCATGTTCACCGTACGTGCCCGTTCGTGGCTGACGCGCTGAAGCGTGTTCGACGGGTGCCGTCGCCACACAGTGACGCCGGATGTAAAAGTCGGTAACGGCTCACATTTTGCAAGATGGTGATGTGGTACAAACACAACCATCGTTGAACGGTGGCTTGCCGGGGCCGGGCGGAATTTTTGATTTTGCGCTGTACTTCTGTTCCAATCTGTGTGCTAGACTTGCATTCCTATCAATGGATTAGCGCCGGATAGATATGAATAACCCGCTTTCCCCCTCTGTCCGGCAGAACGTCTTAAATATTGGCCAGTGGTTGGCTGGTAGCTGTCTAAATAATTTGTGCGTTTGGTTATCTGACAGCGAAATCTCGAACAGCGCACGCCTTTGAGAGATAGATTATGAATATATATGTTGGAAACCTTCCCTACAGCGTGACCGCAGACGATCTGCGGGAGGCCTTTTCCAGGCATGGAGAAGTCACTACCGTCAACCTCATCACGGATAAGTTTTCCGGTCAGTCGAAGGGCTTCGGTTTCGTCGAGATGCCGAACAATTCGGAGGCGGATGC
>CAYXAX010000071.1:0-12300 GCA_964463055.1 uncultured Gammaproteobacteria bacterium
AATCCGTAATACGCATACCGACCTCCCTGTCTGTTGCGCAAAATGTATAATGGCGGGACTTGGAAGGGATAGGCTCCGAGTATCTCCGCGAATCCATACTACTACATAGCGATCATGCAGGCATTGACGAACAAGCGCGTGTTACTGGGTGTCACCGGCGGCATCGCGGCCTACAAGAGCGCCGACCTGGTGCGCCGCCTGCGCGAGGCGGGCGCCGAGGTGCGCGTGGTGATGACCGAATCGGCGACGCAGTTCATCACGCCCCTGACCCTTCAGGCCCTGTCCGGCCACCGCGTTCACCGTCATCTGCTGGACCCCGACAGTGAAGCCGCCATGGGGCATATCGACCTGGCGCGCTGGGCCGATGTGGTGTTGGTGGCGCCCGCCACGGCCAATTTCATGGCGCGCCTGGCCCACGGCATGGCGGATGATTTGTTGACCACCTTGTGCTTGGCCAGCGCCGCTCCGGTGGCCTTGGCGCCGGCCATGAATCAGCACATGTGGACCAACCCGGCCACCCGCGCCAATGCCGCCCTGCTGACACAGCGCGGCGTGCACCTGTTCGGCCCTGGCGACGGCTCCCAGGCGTGCGGCGAAGTGGGTCCGGGGCGCATGCTGGAGCCGCTGCAGATCGTCGCTCTAACGACTGCTGTGTTCGCCACCGGCCGCCTTGCGGGCTTGAGTGTGCTGGTGACCGCCGGTCCCACCCGCGAGGAAATCGATCCGGTGCGCTGCCTGACTAATTACAGCTCCGGCAAGATGGGCTATGCGGTGGCGGCGGCGGCGGCGGAGGCCGGCGCCTCTGTGACCCTGATCAGCGGGCCGGTGGCGCTGGAAACACCCGAGTCGGTGCGGCGTGTCGACGTGCGCACGGCCCTGGAGATGCATGACGCGGTGATAGGTATGGCGTCCGGGCATGACATCGTCATCGCCGCCGCGGCGGTCGCGGATTACCGGCCCCGGGCGCGGGCAACGCAAAAGGTGAAAAAGGGCGGCCAGGCCGTTACCCTGGAGCTTGAGCCCACCGACGATATCCTGGCGGCCGTCACCGCCCTGAAACAGCGGCCATTTACCGTGGGATTCGCCGCGGAGACCGAGGACCTGGAGCGCAATGCCCAGCACAAGCGCATGGCCAAGTCCCTGGACATGATCGCCGCCAACTGGGTGGGCCGCGAAGACGGCGGATTTGACAGCGACGAGAATGAATTATCCGTCTTCTGGGAAGGCGGCAGAAAGGTGTTGCCCCATGACACTAAGGCGCGCATCGCCCGTGAACTGATTGATCTCATCGCAGAGCGTTATCATGCAAAAAGTCCAACTCAAAATTCTTGATTCCCGCGTCGGCGAGGAATTTCCTTTTCCGCATTATGCCACCGCCGGCTCGGCGGGCATGGACCTGCGTGCCTGCCTCGACGCGCCGCTGAAGATCAACCCGGGCGACACCCACCTCATTCCCACCGGTATCGCCGTGCACATGGAGGACTCAGCCATGGCGGCGGTGATACTGCCGCGCTCGGGCCTCGGCCACAAACACGGCATCGTGCTGGGCAATCTGGTGGGACTGATAGACTCGGATTATCAGGGGCAGATCATGGTGTCGTGCTGGAATCGCGGCAAGGAGCCGTTCGTGGTCCAGGTCGGCGAACGTATCGCGCAACTGGTGTTCGTGCCCGTGATACAGGTGGGGTTCGAGGTGGTGGAGGAATTCACCGAGAGCGTACGCGGCGCCGGGGGCTTCGGCCACTCGGGGCGTCATTGATCCTCAATTTCGGGAAATACGAAATGGCATATGATGCAACACCAACGGCGGCGGTGGGCAGGCAGGTGCCGCCTTCCATCTTCCGCACTTACGACATCCGCGGCGTCGTCGACGAGACCCTTACCGAAGAGGTGGTCTATGAGATCGGGCGTGCCATCGGCAGCGAGGCCCGCGACCGCGGCCAGCAACAGGTGGTGGTGGCCAGGGACGGGCGCCTGTCAGGGCCGCGTTTCATCGCCGCACTCACCCGCGGCCTGTGCGCCACCGGCTGTGACGTCATCGACATCGGCTGCGCGGCGACACCGGTGCTTTATTTCGCCACGTTTCACCTCGGCACCGGCGCCGGTGTCGTGGTCACGGGCAGTCACAACCCGCCCAATTACAATGGCCTGAAGATAGTACTCGGCGGCGAGGCCCTGGCCGGCGAGGCGATACAGTCCTTGAGGCAACGCATCGAGACGGGCAACCTCCACGATGGCCAGGGTAATCTCAAGGCGGTGGATGTACTGTCTGATTACATCTCCCGCATCACCGGCGATGTGAAGCTGGAGCGATCCTTAAAAGTAGTGGTGGACTGCGGCAACGGCGCCGCTGGGGTGGTGGCGCCGCGATTGCTGAACGCGCTGGGCTGTGAGGTCATCGAGTTGTACTGCGACATCGATGGACACTTTCCCAATCACCACCCGGACCCCAGCCAGCCGGAGAATCTCCATGCGCTGCGCGAGGCGGTGCGCGAGCACCGCGCGGATGTGGGGCTGGCCTTTGACGGCGACGGCGACAGACTCGGGGTGATCGACTCCGACGGCCATGTCATCTGGCCTGACCGGGTCATGATGCTCTATGCCATGGATCTGCTGACGCGCAACCCCGGGGCGCGCATCATGTTTGACGTGAAGTGCACCCGCAATCTTGCCCGTGTGATACAGGAGCACGGCGGTGAACCGGTGATGGCCAAGACCGGTCACTCGTTGATCAAGGCGAAGATGAAGGAGACAGGCGCGTTGCTGGCCGGTGAGATGAGCGGTCACATCTTTTTCAAAGAACGCTGGTACGGCTTCGACGATGCCTGTTATGCGGCAGCGCGGCTGCTGGAGTTTCTGGCCAAGACGGCCCATACCAGCAGCGAGGTGTTCGCCTCGGTGCCGGAGGCCGTGAGTACCCCGGAACTGCATATACACCTGAAAGAGGGAGAGCACTACAAGTTCATGGAAGAAGTGCTGATGCGGGCCCGGTTCGACGCTGCGCAGATAACCACGATCGACGGCCTGCGGGCTGACTTCGAAGACGGGTGGGGGTTGATTCGCGCCTCAAACACGACCCCGTGGCTGATACTGCGTTTCGAGGGCAATACGCCGCAGGCGCTGGAACGGATACAGGACGCGTTCAGAACGTTGCTTTTGAAGATCAGGCCTGATCTTGCGCTGCCCTTTTGAAAATAGATTGAAAGATTAAAAGAGGGAAAGATTGAAAGAATGGTAACCTTTTAATCCTTTAATCTTTCAATCTTTTACTTTGGTTCTAACACAATGACCTTGAATTCAGGTTCGGCAATGAATATCGCGCGGGTGCTGACCGAGGCGCTGCCTTACATCCAGCGCTTCAGCGGCAAGACCGTGGTGATCAAATACGGCGGTAACGCCATGGTCGACGAGCAGTTGAAAAACAGCTTCGCCCGCGATGTGATCCTCATGAGGCTGGTGGGGATCAACCCGGTGATCGTTCATGGCGGCGGGCCGCAGATCGGCGAGCTGCTGGGCAAGATCGGCAAAAAGAGCGAGTTCATCGGCGGCATGCGCGTCACCGACAGCGAGACCATGGACGTGGTGGAGATGGTGCTGGGCGGCCTGGTGAACAAGGAAATCGTCAGTCTCATCAACCGCAATCACGGACGTGCCGTGGGCCTGACGGGTCAGGACGGCGACCTGATACGGGCCGCCAAGATGACATTCACCAAGAGCTCGCCGGAAATGCATGCGCCGGAGATCATCGACGTGGGCCATGTCGGGACGGTCAAGGGAATCAATACGGCGGTGGTGGATATGGTGGTGGGCGGCGGCTTTATCCCCGTCATCGCTCCCATCGGCATCGGCGATGACGGCCAGTCCTACAACATCAATGCCGACATTGTGGCCGGCGAGATGGCGCAGCGCCTGGGTGCCGAGAAGCTGATACTGCTCACCAATACCGCCGGTGTTCTGGACAAGGACGGCCGGGTGATATCCAGGATCGATGTGGCAAAGGCGCAGGAGCTGATAAAGGACAGCGTGATTACCGAGGGTATGCTGCCCAAGGTGAACTCGGCCCTCAGCGCGGTTCACGGTGGCGTGCATGCCGCCCATATCATCGACGGGCGTGTGGAGCACGCGGTTTTGCTGGAGCTGTTTACGGATGCAGGGGTGGGGACCCTGATTCACTGCTGACTTGCTGACCCGGAGCCTGGCGCCCGGTCAGGTATCTGAATCGTTCCAGATCCTGTTGGAACTCATCCCTGAGCCTGTCCTGTTCATCGTGTTGCTGCTGGATGATTTTGACGCGCATGGCGATGTGGTCCTCGATCTCCTTGACCTTGTCGCGTAACTCGCCCGGTATCTCCTTATTGTTTTTTTGGATGGCCGCAACCTGCTTTTTGAACGGGACCAGGTCCTCTTTCAGTTTGTCGATGCGGTTCTGATTGATGGTGATGATGTCGTTGATGGCGGCGAGTTTGCGCTCCCTCATTTTGACGATATCACTATCGTCGTTGTAGGTTTCGAGCAGCATTTTGTCGTGTCGATGTATGGCGTCCTGCTGCTGCTGCTTAATCGCCTCCTGTGCCTTGCGCTGCTTGTCTTCTTCCAGCTGGGCCTTGGTTTTCGCCGCCCCGATTTCGTCGACGACGATACCTTTTTGGTCGATGACATCACGCTGCTTGTTGATGGCCTCGGGAGGGACGGAGTCGCTGTAGTGAATCTGACCCTTGTCGTCCACCCACTTGTAGAGCTCCGCGGCGAAGCTGTTTGCGTGCCATAGCAAAGACCCTGCTATGGCGGTGCCGAGGAACAGCGTTCGCGTGAACCGGTTAATTGCTAGAATGAGCGCACCCGGTGTGTGGTTCATAACGGCGATCCCGATTCGAGCGTCGGATGACAATTCTCAGTGGTGCACAATGGACTGGCTAGATCAATTTGTCTTGCTGCTTGCCTCGCTGGTAGCGAACGCCTTTTCAGCATTTGTCGGCGGCGGCGCGGGTTTGTTGCAACTGCCGGTCCTGATATTTCTCGGGTTGCCTTTCGGCGTGGCGCTGGCGACCCACAAAGTCGCCAGTGTCGCATTAGGTATCGGCGCGACCGTGAGGCACTTGAGGGAAAGAGGCCTCGAGTCACGCTTCGCGCTGTTTATACTGGCCGTCGGATTGCCGGGCGTGATCCTCGGAGCGAGCGTCATCCTGCGCGTCAACGACAGGGCCGCGGAGATCGCGCTGGGCGTCCTCACCGCGGGTCTGGGGTTGTTTTCGTGGTTCAGGCCGCAGCTCGGTCAGGTGGCCGAAGCGCGCCACCGGGACGCCAGCGGTTACGCCCGAGGCGGACTGGTTCTGTTCGTTATCGGGGTGCTCAACGGCTCACTGACCTCAGGCACCGGCCTGTTCGTGACCCTGTGGCTGGTGCTGTGGTTCGGCCTCGACTATAAACGCGCCGTGGCCTATACCCTGGTGCTGGTGGGCCTGTTCTGGAACGGCGTGGGGGCATTCACCCTTGGCATGCTGGGCAGCATCCACTGGTCGTGGGTGCCGGCCCTGTTGGTGGGTTCGCTGTTGGGGGGCTACCTGGGGGCTCACATGTCCATCGTCAAGGGAAACCGCTGGATCAAGCGCGGCTTTGAGCTGGTGACCCTGCTGGTGGGGGTGAAACTGATTATCGGATGAGGGTGATCAGGATGCCCGCCGCACGCCATGGCGGGCCCGGTACTCAGTGATCCGCGCCAGGTCCCCGGCCAGGTCAGGCCGCTCTGCGAGATAGGTGACGAGGTGATCCAGCGTCACGATGGCGTGTACCTC
The DNA here is from genome assembly GCA_964463055.1 of uncultured Gammaproteobacteria bacterium. Classification (GTDB taxonomy): domain Bacteria; phylum Pseudomonadota; class Gammaproteobacteria; order CAWJPQ01; family CAWJPQ01; genus CAWJPQ01. Next base: position 5,793 of record CAYXAX010000071.1, read on the forward strand.
AACAGCATAGTTGCGCCGGATCTCGTCGATAGCCGAGGTGTCGTCGCTGCCCCGTTCCTGGCGGTCCAGGGCGATGGCGATGGCGCCTGTGAGCGCGCCGTGCGCTTTGATGATGGCATGGGATTCGTTAATGGACAGGCCGGAAGAGATGACGTCATCGATCACCAATACCCGCCCCTGGAGTTGCGCGCCGACTATGGTGCCGCCTTCCCCGTGGTCTTTTTCCTCTTTGCGGTTGAACGCAAACGGTACATCGCGGCCGTGGTGTTCCGACAGGGCGATGGCGGTTGTCACCGCCAGGGGGATGCCCTTGTAGGCGGGACCGAACAGCATGTCGAAGTCAGCCCGCGACGTCGTGATGGCCGCGGCATAGAACTGCCCGAGCCGGGCGATGGCGTGACCGGTATTGAATAGACCGATATTGAAGAAATACGGACTGCGGCGGCCCGATTTCAGGGTGAAGTCGCCGAAACGCAGGGCGCCGTGCATCAGCGAAAATTCAATAAACTCCCGTTGATAATCGCGCATGGCGGTCATGAGCGGGACCCTGGGCGCAGTCGGTACTGGGAGTGATTTTTCTTCTTCATGTCGTTCACGATTATACCGGCATCAATCGCGGCGGAGAACACCCGCGCAGCGGCAGGTGCATGAGTCGGGGCAGTTCTCCCGGATGGCGCTGTGCTACCATACCGGCGCCTTATGAGAATTATAACCCTCAATGCAAACGGAATCCGCTCGGCGACCGCCAAGGGCTTATTCCAGTGGCTGGCCGGCCAGGACGCCGATGTGGTCTGCGTGCAGGAGACCAAGGCCCACATCCACCAGCTGGCGGACGAGATCCGCCAGCCGCACGGCTATCACGCCTACTTTCACGACGCACAGAAGAAGGGTTACAGCGGCGTCGCGCTGTTCACCAGGCGTGTACCGAAGCGCGTGCACACTGGGTTGGGCTGGCCGGACGTGGACCAGGAGGCGCGATACATCGCGGCGGACTTCGGTGATACCAGCGTCGTGTCGCTGTATGTCCCCTCGGGGACCAGCGGTGAGGAGCGCCAACTGTTCAAGTATGGATTCATGGAGCGGTTCGGGGAACATTTGAAGACGCTGCGCCGGAGACGGCGCGAGTATATCATCTGCGGTGACTGGAATATCGCTCACAAGGCCGTCGATCTCAAAAACTGGCGCGGCAATCAGAAAAACTCCGGCTTTCTGCCCGAGGAGCGCGCCTGGATGGATCATGTCTTCGACGGGCTGGGTTTTGTAGATGCCTTTCGTGTTGTCAACCAATCGCCGGATCAATATACCTGGTGGTCAAACCGCGGCCAGGCCTGGGCCAAGAACGTGGGATGGCGCATCGACTACCACGTGGTGACGCCGGGCATGCGGGGACGGGTGCAGCGGGCGTCAATCTATAAGGACACGCGATTTTCCGACCACGCCCCGTTGATCATAGATTATGAGGGAGAACTAAGAAGTTGAAAATCGGAAGGCAGGCGCCTGGCAGGCCGCACACCTCATTCCGATCTTCACGGATAGGCGTTTATGTAGAGGCCTCCGCTTCAGCCTCGGCCTCATTGTCGACGGTCGCCGGATCGGCGGGTTTGGTTTTGTTCAATGCCTCGCGCAGGGCATCCAAGCCGTTCATCTCTGCCTGCAGGCCCGCGCACTGTTTCTCCAACTCGCCGATTTTCGACTCCAGATTGGTACGTGAGTCATTGATTTTGGTCAGTGTCTTGAGCTGTTGCTCGATGCGGGTGCGGTTTTCCTTGATCTGCCGGACCAGGGGGTTGACCATCTCCTTCAGCCACGCCTCCACCTCCTTATGGGCAGTTATGAACTGGTTTCTTACGTGGCTTACCAGGGAGATAAAGAACTTTTTGACCACGAAACTCTGTTCGTACAGCGTTGTGGCCTTGCTGGTGCGGAAGGCCTCGGCATCCTGACTGACTTTCTGCAGCTCTTCGTTATACTTCGACAGCGGGAAAGGCTTGGCGCTGAGCTGCGGAAAGCCGTGTTCCTCGTGGAATTTCTGAAAGATGGACATGACCAGATCGTGGGTCTGCTCGATCTGCCGGCTGACGATCTGCAGGGTGTCCTGCACGCTGTCGAAGAACAGCGTCATCTCCTTTTTCAGTCCCACCGTGGTCCAGCTGTTGACCATGTGCTTGCGCGTCTCGGCGATGAGTTTGTCGATGCTCTCGGGGCTCAGGGTGTTGAGGATGATCTTCGACTGGTGCACGATGCGCCGGTGTGAAGTCTGGAAGTTTTCCACGTCCTTGAGATACACGGCTTGCTGCTGGCGCGTCTTGTTCATCATCTGTTGGAAGACGTCCACGTTTTTGCCCACCATGGTCTGCAACTGTTCCAGTTCGCCGTGGGCCTGTTCGAATCTGCTCTGGACGCTGTTATGGATGTTCTCCAGGGCGAAGGTGATGTCGCCGACGATGCTGTCCCAGATAATGTGCTGTTTGGTGGGCAGGATGACATCGGCAAGGTGGTTTTCCAGTACGGCAATGCCGCTCTCGCCGAGCAGTTCGGCATCCCCCTTGGATTTTGCCACCAGGGCCTTTTGCGCCGAGATGGGAAATACGCGGCCGGGGTCAATGTTGAGTTGTTTTGCCGCGGACTGGCGCTGTTCCTCGATGGAGTGATCCACCTGTTCATTGGTCTTCATCTCGTCCCACAGCACATCGATCTTGTTCAGGGCCGCCATCAATCCCAGCTTGAGGGATTTATTGTGACGGCTGATATGCTGATGCCACATCTCCATGTCGCTGCGGGTTACGCCGGTATCCGCCGCCAGCAGGAACAGCACCGCCTGGGCGCTGGGGATCATGCTGAGGGTGAGCTCCGGTTCACTGCCCAGGGCGTTAAGCCCGGGCGTATCGAGAATGGAAAGCCCCTGCATGAGCAGGGGGTGGTGGAAGCTTATCAGCGCGTGGCGCCACAGGGGGATTTCCACTTCCGTAGGCTGTTCGTTCTGTTGGGACAGCTCTTCCTTGTTGATCAGCCCCAGGCGTTCCGCTTCTTCCACCGGGACCATCTTGGTCTTGATCACCTCGCTCAGGCTCTCTTCCATGGCATCCGGGGATGCGCTGTCCAGATACAGCGTCTTCCATGCGGCGAGATCACGCTTGTATTCGGCGATGCTGGTGTTTTCCAGCCGTGTCTCGATGGGCAGCAGGCGTATATAGTCTTGTTCCGACTGATCATCGAAGAACAGTTCGGTGGGACACATGGTGGTGCGGCCCGCGGCGGAGGGCAGCAGGCGGCGTTTATAGTCGGAGAAGAAGATGGCGTTAATGAGCTCACTCTTGCCGCGTGAGAACTCAGCGACAAAGGCGACCGTCAGGCGGTCGCTGCGCAACGCCTCCAGGATGTCAAAGATACGCAGGTCCAGTTCCGGCGTATCGAGATGGTGTTCCTGGAGCCACTGCTGACAGCTCCGGATGGCCTCGGAGAGTTCACTCTTCCAGCGATTGTACGCGCCGACTTTTTCTTGAAAGTGACTCTCTGTCCGCTCCGCTCGGATATCTTCCATCGTGGATGGCATCTAACATCTACTCCCCGCAGCGTCCCTTGGTCTTCAGCTGAATATATAGGATTATGATTCCTAAGGATTTATCGGAAAGAATCCGGTGGGCTTTAATTCACCCATCGAAAACCTCTTCCGATTTTTGCCCTTACCCACGTGCTATATGCACTGTTCGTGCCTAATTAATAAGTATAAGTCCATGATTTATCTGGACCATGAAGCCAATCACAAATCACCGACCCATCGCTATCAGCGCCTCGGGGCTGATGCCGGGAGCGCTAATGGCAATGGTTTTGTGCCGGGAGCTTTCACCCCGTAGTAGAGCGACCTGAGTGGGCTTAATCTTGAATGCTTGTGCAATGAAACGCAGTAAATGGGTATTGGCCTTGCCGTCCACGGGGGGCGCTGTGAGGCAGATTTTGATGGCGCTGCCGTGCAAGCCGGCGATGCAGTCCTTGCTGGCGCGGGGTTGGACGTACACATCCACGAGAAGCCGGTCCCCGTCCCAGCGGTACCACGGGGCGGTGTCCATCAGGTCAATGATTGGCCGAAGTTCATCAGCGGGGCGACCACGAGAATCTTGACCAGCTGCAGCACGATGATCACCACCAGCGGCGACAGGTCGATACCGCCGATGGGGGGGATCAGCCGGCGTGCCGGGGCCATGACGGGCGTATTGATCTGGTGTACCAGGTAGGCAATGGGGTTGTAGGTGCCGGCCGCAATCCAACTCAAAATGACCTCAACGAGGATGGTGATAAAGTACAGGGTAATCAATGTGGATAATAGTTCTGCGATGGCAGTCACAAATAACCCGCCTGCGGAATTCATTCGGCCCACCGCCAGATTGATCAGCAGCAGGTCGATCATCTGCAGCGCGATCAACAACACCACGGAGGCCAGGTCGATGCCGCCCAGGCCGGGTATAACGCGCCGCAGCGGGCGCAGCGGCGGATTGGTGAGCTTCACCAGGAACTGGGAGACGGGGTTGTAAAAATCGGCACGGACCCATTGCATGAGAAAACGCAGCAGCACCGCAAAGATGTAGAGATTGAAGACGGTGCTGATCAGAAATACCGCCGCGTCCGAAATGTATGGATTATCCATCGTTTCTCCCCAGTTGATCCGCTAATTCCATTGAGCGCTGCTGCGCCGCCCGCAGCGCCTCATCGAACAGTGACTGCAGGTTTGCCTGCTGCAGCACCTTGATGGCCTGCTCGGTGGCGCCGCCGGGCGAGGTAACCCGCGCGCGCAAAGTGGCACTGTCTTCCTCCGATTCCAAAGCCAGTTTGGCGGCGCCGAAGGCGGTGTGCAGGGTCAGCAGCCGGGTCAGCCGGGCGGGCAGGCCGAGCTTTTGCGCGGCGTTATCCAGGCACTCCATGACCAGAAAGAAATAGGCCGGCCCGCACCCCGACAGTGCGGTGATGCTGTCCATCTGGGTCTCATCCACCACCCACAGGACCAGTCCGACGCTGCGCAGCACCGTCTCCGCCGCGTCCCGCTGGGCCTTTGAGACCATCGGGTTGGCCACCAGCACGGTGGCCCCGCTCTGGACCAGGGCGGGGGTATTGGGCATGGCCCGTACGATGGGGAGGGTCTCTCCCATCCACATCTCCAGCGCCTGCATGCGTATCCCGGCGGCGATGGAGATCACCAGGTGACGCGTGATATCAAGGTGTTCCCGGAGCTGTTCAGCAACATCGCGCATGGCCTGGGGTTTGACAGCCAGGATGATGGTATCGGCGTTCTGTACCGCCTCGCCGTTGGAGTGCGTGGTGTGGACACCGAAATGATCGGCCAGCTGACCCAACCGCTGGGCGTCCGGGTCGGAGACCCACAGGCGGGATTTGTCATACCCGTCGCCGATGAGGCCGCCGATGAGACTGCGCGCCATGTTGCCGCCGCCGATGACGGCGATTCGCTCATTTGTCATGATTAGGACTGTCCTTTGCTTGATTGATTGCGTACAAGTCCTGATAAGACACGCCGCCGGCGTGCCCGGTAACGAAATCCCGCATCAGTTTGTTGTCTTATCCGGCCGGGGGCCAAAGATCCCCGTGCCGACGCGCACCACGGTGGCGCCCGCCGCGATGGCCGCTTCCAGGTCTTGTGACATGCCCATGGAGAGGGTGTCCACCGGCAAGCCGCGTGTTTTTAATGCCTCGTATGCATGATATACCAGTTTAAATGCCGCCAGTTGTTCCGCAAAATCGCTGCTTGGCGCCGGCAGTGCCATCACGCCGCGCAGTCGCAGGCGCGGCAGGCCCGCGACCGACTCGGCCAGCGACGCGGCCTGCGCCATGTCGACGCCGGACTTTTGTCCTTCACCGGAGATATTGATCTGGATGCAGACATCCAGGGGCGGCAGGGTGTGCGGGCGGTGAGCGCTCAGCGTCTGGGCCGCCTTGAGGCTGTCCAGCCCATGGACCCAGGCGAAGTGACGGGTGACGGCCTTGGCCTTGTTGGATTGCAGGCGTCCGATAAAATGCCATTCAATGTCCACATCGCGCAATGCCTGGATCTTCGGCAGCGCCTCCTGGACGTAGCTCTCGCCGATATGGTGCTGACCGAGTGCCACGGCGGCACGCACGGCCGTCGCGCAGTGTCCCTTGGCGACGGCCACCAGGGTCACGCTGCCCGGTGGGCGGTGGAATCGGGATTCCGCGGCGCGGATGCGCCGCCGCACGGTTTCAAGCGCCTGATGAATGTCATGCATGGGTCATTGCGGCCGTTTCGGGTATTTTAGAGGAGGGAAGAGTCGCTTCCAAGCTGCTGTTTTTCTTTAATAGTGAGCCTACTCAAGAAGTTAAGCAAAATGCCGCTAATTCACAAGGACGCGTGACCCGCGTATTGCGTTGCCTGCGTGATGCCAGCGCCCACGTTGCAGGAGACAGGACATGGACATAGCCGAATTACTTGCCTTTAGCGTCAAGAACGCTGCTTCCGATCTACATCTGTCCGCCGGTTTGCCGC
>CAYXAX010000072.1:0-12178 GCA_964463055.1 uncultured Gammaproteobacteria bacterium
TGGGCGGGAGGCATCGTCACGCAACCGCGGCGGCGGACGCCCGAGCTTTAGATAAATTCAGCGCCCGCGATCCGCGGCGCGAGCCCCGAGAGTCGAAACACCTGGCACGTGCCCGCATCAGCGGGGGCGTGCCAGGATCATAAATGCGTAAGGCTCGATGGTGAGCTCATGGGCGGCGACAATGGTCTTGCCGGTTACCAGATCCACTACCGACTTGCGCAACCCCAGCAGGCGCAGCCGTCGCGCCTCCAGATGCTGGGTCGTATCGCTGAAGTTGGCCATCACCAGCACGCTGTGATCGCCGTGTGTGCGAAAGTAACCGAACACATGGTCATTTCCCGTCTCCACGATCTCTGTTTCGGCACGGGTGAAGGCCAGGTTCTGCTGACGTATCTGGCTCAGGCGCAGCAGGCCCTGATAGATGCGTCCCGGGATGCTGGTCGGATCGCGGCGCAGCTCCGCCCGCGTCCAGTCGAACGGTGCGCGGTGCAGCCAGCGGGTATCGCCGATATTGTCCGGATCTTTTTCGTAGCTGTAGTCGTTGAAGGTGCCGATCTCGTCACCGAGATAAAACAGCGGTATCCCGCCAATGGTCATGATCACGCCGTGCAGCAGCAGGATTTTGCGAATGGCGTAATCAATCTCCGTCTCATCGTGTATCTCTTCGCCCTTTTCCAGTCCCGCCAGGGACGCGCAGGTACCTGACACCCGCGCATCGCCGGTGACCGGGTCTGCCTGGAACGGCATGCCGCGGGCAAAGCTGCCGGGAAACCGCCCGGTGAAGAACTGGGTGAGGAAGCGCCGGTGAGCGCGCGGGTCCAGGCCCACGGCCGTGACGTCGTCATCGGAGAACGCCCAGCCGATATCGTCGTGGCAGCGCACGTAATTGACCCAGGCGCAGCCCGTGGGGATGGCGAAGCGCTGCTGCATGGCGTGGCGCAGGATGCGCACCTCGCGGGTGGCCAGTGAATTCCACAGCAGTGCCATGAGCTGAGGGTTATAGGAAAGCTGGCACTCATCCTCACTGATGTACTTGTGGACCTCGTCGGGGTGCACGATGGCCTCTGACTTGAACACCATGGCCGGTGCGGCGATATGCACCAGGGCGTTGAAGGCCTGGATGATGGTGTGGGCCTGGGGCAGGTTCTGGCAGCTGGTGCCCAACTCTTTCCACACGAAGGCCACTGCATCGAGGCGCAGGATTTCCACGCCCTGGTTGGCAAGGAACAGCATCTCTTCGAGCATGCGGTTGAACACCACCGGATTGGTGTAATTTAGATCCCACTGGTAATTGTGAAACGTGGTCCACACCCACTTGCGCAGGCGGTTGCGATAGGTGAACGCCCCCGGGTGTTCATCGGGAAACACCGAGATCAGTGTGCGTTCGTAGGCGTCCGGCATGTCCCGGTCGGGAAACATGCGGTAATATTCCTGGTATTCCGTGTCGCCGTTGAGTGCGCGCTGCGCCCACTCGTGTTCGTCGGATGTGTGATTAAAGACAAAATCCAGGCATAGAGAAATGCCGTGGTGGCGCAGCTCTGAGGCCAGATCGGCGAGCTCCTCCATGGTGCCCAGTTCCGGGTTGATCTCGCGGTAGCTGCTAACCGCGTATCCGCCGTCGTTGTCCCCGGCGGGCACCTTGAACAGCGGCATCAAATGCAGGTAATTGACGCCCAGTTCCTTGAGATAGGGGATATGCTCACGCACTCCGCTCAGGTTGCCGGCGAACAGGTCCACATAGCACATGGCCCCCACCATGCGGTGGGACTGGTACCAGTGCGGATCGGCCTCGCGCAGGGCGTCCTGGGCCTTGAGCTCGGCAGGCCGGGCGAGCCACATCTCGGCGGCTGAGCCGAGGATGCTCTCCAGGTGATAGAAAAAATCGTATTGAGTACCGTAGAGTTCGCGCAGGCAGTCAAACAGGCGTGGGAAGTGTTCAGCGAGGCGCTGCACGAACGCCTGCCACTCGCTGGGGTCCGATCCCGGCGCATAGCGCGCCTCGAGTCGGGGCAGCAGGCGCTTCAGCGACGTGTCACTCTCTTTGCGAAACCAGGCGATGTTTCTCATGTCCCTTAAGCCGTTGTCCGGGGGATGACGCAGGGGCCCGAGATTCGGCACGGACCTGCTTCATTGGACACGAGTTAGCGGTGGGACGTCAATGACCTGTTGAGACAAGTCTCAGGTCGCAGGTCTCAAGTCACAGGTCTTAGGGCGTGATAGCAGTGACTGGTGCGGGATTGAAGGAAAAAAAACCTTTCAATCGTTGTCCCTTTCAATCTTCCTCAGGGCTGTTTGGCGCTGATGGCATAGTCCATCAAGGCCGGGACTTGCTTGACCAGGGACTTGTCCACCAGAGCGGGCAGGACGGCGTTGATGCGTGCGAACAGGCTCTCGGGGAAGCCCAGGTATACCTCGTGTTTATCGCCCTTGATGGCATCGACGACGCGGCCCGCCACCCATGCCGGCTCATCCATACGCATCAGTCCCTGGTCAGCCATGTGGTGGACCACCGGCGGGTTGAAGCTGGTGCGCACTGCCCGAGGAGAGATATAGGTGACGCCGACGCCGGTATTGGCCAGTTCTCGGCGCAGGGCCTGGGAAAATCCGCGCAGGGCGAACTTGCTGGCCGAGTAGGCGGCAAAACACGGAAAGGCGATGCTGCCGAACATGGAGCCCATGTTGACGATGCGTCCGTGGCCGCGCTCGACCATCAGCGGAAGCACGGCCCGCGCCAACTGCATTGGGGCCTCCACGTTGACCTGCAGGATACGCTGGATCATCGCCGGGTCTTCCTCATGGAACGGCGCGAAGTCCATGACCCCCGCCAGGTTGATGAGGATATCCACGCCGCCCCATGCCTTTTCGACCTCGCGCAGCACTGCCTGGCGGTGATCGGCACGCGTGACGTCGCAGGCCATGGCCATGTGCGACTCGGCCCCGCCCTGCAGCTGATGCATCACCGGGTCCACCGACTCCTGATGCCGGTCCACCAGACACAGCCGGGCTTTTTCCGCCGTCAGCTTCGTGCACAGTGCCGCGCCGATGCCGCCGCCGGCGCCGGTGATGAGTATGCGTTGGGACTTCAGGTTCATGGCGCTTTCTCCACCATCAGGTTAGTCAGACAGCTTTTCCTTGACCTTGGCCAGCAGGGTGCGCACTTCGTCACGCCGGCCCTGATCGGCCAGGGGCCTGGTGGGACGATCGGGTGCATTGATGGCCTTTTGCAGGGCCTGCAGGGCATCGCGGTAGTGTCCCTGTTCGTACAGGAAATCGCCGTAGAAATAGTTGGGGTCGATGCCACTGGGGTTGATCTGCAGGGCCTTGTGTAAAAACTCATTGGCCTTTTTGTCATTTCCGAAGCCAAGCGGCCAGCCGGGTACCTTGTAGTACAGACTTCCCAGTGAGGTATAGATGGAACCGTCCATGGCATTTGGATCAATCTTTTCGGCCTCCAGCAACAGGTCGCGGGCCTGGCGAACCATGCTCAGGGCGCTGAAGCCGCCTTTGACGCCGGCGTGGGTGCTCAAGGTGATCGCCTTCCAGATCATCGGCTCGGGACGCCCCGGGTATTGAGCCAGCAGGTCGTCTTCGTGTTTTTCCAGCTGTGTGTACGCATCGCCCTGTTCCTTTTCCGGCAGCTGGTAGTGGATATGCGCCCACTGATGCTGCACATCGAGAATGGCCGTTGCCACGCCATCGGCGCGGGCGGTCCCGACAACGCCGCCGCCTGTCACGGCGAGGCAGATCAAAACACGCAGTATGTTGCGGAACATCGTTTCTATCCTCCAGGGAGTCATTACGACGAAAGGGAACGGAATATCTCGCCGTAGAGGCGATAAAACATATTGGCGCAGTGGCGGATCATGGCCTGGTCGGCGGGGTCGTCGATGCGATTCATCAATCCCTCGAAAAACGCCAGGTGATTCTGATCCAGGGCGCCGTGTGAGGTCAGATAGCGGAATGCGTTGCCGGGCAGGCGCAGTTTTTCCTTGATGGCCTGTGCCGCCTGGGTGGCGAGGCGCACGCTGGTTCCCTCAAGCACGAAAACCATGCCGAAGAAGCCCACGGCGTTGCGGCGCTGCACTACGTCGTAGGCGTAGGCGACCATGGTCTCTGTGGCCGGATGCGGCGTAGCCAGCCGCACTGCGTCCGGATCGCCGCCGCAGGCACGAATGTCGTCCAGTATCCAGTGCTCGTGCCCCATCTCTTCCGCGATATACTCGCCAAGGGCCTGGAGCAGCCAATGCTGGTTTTCACTCAGCCGCGAACCGCAGGCCATCATCAGCGGTACGGTATGCTTGACATGGTGATAGGCCTGGCTGAGGAAGGCCACGTACTCGTCGTTGGTGACGTTGCCGCGCAGGGCGCGCTGCAGCACCGGCATATGCATGAAGGCCACCCTTGCGTTTTCGGTGCCGGTTACCAGCCGATCATAAAACGCCATAACAGGCCCCTTTGTCCCCATAGCAGCCTTCAATCTGCACCGAGTAACGGGCCGCGACGCCGCGCCGGTTGATCACGCCCGCGGGACTGCCAAGGCCGTTGGCGGGGGTGAACGGTTCGGCGGCTATATGCCAGCGCGATACCCGTGCATATTCGGGCAGGCGCAGATTTGCCTGCGCCACGGCGCCGGCGATGTGGGGCAACGCAGCGACGCCGCGGGGTACGATGACGGCTACATTGAACGGCCGTGCTTCGCCGAATACCGCGGCCTGGGCGATGGCGGGGTGGCTTACCAACTCGCTCTCCACCCACTCCGGTGCGATGTTGCGACCGTAGGCGGTGGAGTAGGCCGACTTCTTGCGGCCGGTGATATAGAGAAACCCGTCTTCATCCACTTTGCCAAGATCACCGGTGGCCCATTGATCGCGCCGCCCGGCGGACTGGCCCAGATAGCCGCGGAACACATCGCCCTGAACGATGATTTCACCATCGTCCGCGATTCGTACGTCCACATGGGGCAGCAGCCTGCCGACGCTGTCGGGTTTGTCGCCGCCGGGGAGATTGAGGCTGACCACAGAGGCCGCCTCAGACAGGCCGTAGCCTTGATATACCGGCAGACCCAATGAGCGGGCCTGCTGCAATAAAGTGGCCGACAGGGGCGCGCCGCCGACCGCCGCAAACTGCAGCGACGACGGCGGACGAGCCCCTGTTTCCATGGCCTCCATCACAGCTCCCTTTACCAGTTGGGGGACGAGGATAATCGATGTGGGTTGATAGCGATGCAACAGGGTGAACAGGTCATTCAGTCGTACCGATGTGCCGCCGATGCCGCCCTCCACCAGGGACGGGACGGTGGCGCAGGCGCCGCTGGCCAGGGCCGTATAGACCCCGCCGATGTTTTCCAGCAGCGTGGACAGGGGCAGCAGGGACAAGGTGCGGTCACTGCCGTCAGCGCCTACCGCCTGACACAGTGACAGTGTCACCCGCTCCACGGATGAACCGGACAGACATACGCCCTTCGGTTGACCGGTGGTCCCGGAGGTATAGGTGATCTTGCATGTGCCCGGTGGCAGCGGGTCCGCGTAGGTCGGTCCGAGGCCGAAGCAGGACAGCTGTTGACCCGCGATGTAAAGCCGCATCACGGGCGGCATATGCACCACGGACTCAAGACGCTGCGGTTGATCCGTGATGATCATGTCCAGGCCGGCGTCGTCAATGAGGTGACGGAGTTGTGCGTCGGAGAAAAACAGCGGCATAGGTACGCACACGGTGCCCTGGTGCTGAAGGGCCAGATCGAGCACCACCCACGGACAGCCGTTATCCAGCAACAGGCCGACACGCCGCCCGCCGAGCTGTTTGGCCATGCGGGTGATTTCCCGCTGCAGGGCGGCGTAACTCATGACGCCATTGTCATCCACCAGCGCCGGCTCATTGGGCCGGACCACGGCATACTGACCGATGCGTGCCAGTATACTGATCATCCTATGACACCACTGACGGTCTGCAGCACCTGCGAGTCGTCCCCGCCGTTCATGGCGCCCATCAAGCGCGCCCGGTCCATGAGGGCCTTTAATTCGGGATGGCGCAGTGTGGGACAGGTCTTGAGTTTGCTCAGGCCGGCCTCGATGTCCCCGGCGTATACCATGGGGGCACCGTCGTAGTAACGGCCCCACGCCTGACCGTTGTCGTCCATGCGCCGCGGATCGGCCACGGCCAGGGGGATCGGCCGCAGGCCGAGGCGTTTGAAAGCATTGACCAGCGGCGTGACCGCCGTAAACAACACCCAGCGGTAGCCCGCGGCACGCAGGTATACGGTGGTTGCCGCGATCACCCAGCGTGCCTGACCCGGATGGGCCAATGCCAGGTTGCCGACTTCAACCAAGTGGTCGCGATGCACCGCCTGACCGAGGCGGCTGCTCATCAGTTGCTCAGCCGGTGCATCCAGATAGTGTTCGGAGAACAGGGGTTTTACGGTCCCGTCACGGTAGCCCACCACGGCACGCACCTGCCGATGCTCGGCGCTTGAAAAGGCGAGCAATTGCGGGCAGAAAGTTTCCACCTTGGCCCCATAGGCCTTGCGGAACATGAGTTGGATAAACCGCTCCATGCCGCCGCGCCGGGGATCCAGGTGGTTGAGGTGGCTGACATCAATCATCTCATTGAGCTCGGTCACCAAGGGTTCTACCCCGGTGTTGATGCACATGGGATTGGGCTGCAGGTGTATGTCGCTCATGACGTGGGTCTCGCTTGCTTCATGAGCCAGCTAGAGCGAATTACATGCCAATGTTTAACATATTGATATATAACAAAAATGTTCATAGCGTGCGCCCTGCAAGTTTTGTAGTGCGCAAAAATTGTTGACGATAAAAGCAGGTTGAATGGAGGAATTTTCAGATTGAGGGTCGCGCCGGGTGCGGGGCAGTGCCGGTCTCGATGGCTTAAGCCAATTCGTTGTAACGGCTTGTCTGTCGAAGTGAACCGGCGCGGCGCACGCGTCCCGGCTCTTTGTGTTGGTCAGTGTTTTTCTGTTGCCCCTGTCGCGGAGGCGTTGCAGAGTTCATGGATGAGGCCGTGCATCCCCTGGGGGATTGGAATGAGGGCGACTTCCTTGACCCTGTCGTCCACGTCGCAGGGTGCCACGTAGCCGATGGCCCCCGGCGTCTTGGCAACGAAGCGCACCATGGCCTCCTGCGAGTTCACCACATAGGGCGGGGACACGCCGTGGAAATAGCGCTGATTCCAGTAATCTTGCAGATCCTGCGGTGCTTCACCCAGTAACGCCAGGGAGAACGCCCGGCGCAGGCGGTGATCCGGCGGCAGGTTCAGCGGGATGATGCCGTGGCCGCGGCGGTCTATAGCGATACGCTTCAGGAAGATATCCCTGAGTGTGAGCAAATCGAACTGAATGGACGGCGGCGTCATGGGAACGATGATGGCAATGGCCTCATCCTGGGCGGCGGCACTCCACGTCGGACACAGCCCCAGGACGAGTGCCATGATGCAAATCCTTTGTCGCATGCGTTGCGGCGTCATGGTCGTCACAAAAGAAATGAAAACGACGCGAACCATCCATCCGGGGCCACTGACTGATTGTGGTGGCCGTCACGGTGTTCGAGTTTGATCTTGATCGGCGGGCTGGGTACGAAGGCGATGCCCAGGGAGTCGATGGTGGCGGTCGCGGGCGCGATGTCCGGTTTGAAGCGTTCGTGATAGCCCACGGCGTAAAGACGCTGGGACAACGGCACCACCAGCTGCAAGAAGGCGCCCCACTCATCGGTGTCGTTCCTGGTCGAATTGGTGCGATAGACCGCTTCACCGCTGACTTCCACGCGTCCCGCAGACCAGTACAGATCACCGCCTAACAGGTTTTTGGTATGTTCGATTCCCAACAGCTGGAAGCGGGCGGCGGAGAGCCCCAGCTGCAGGTGCTCATTGAAAGAGCGGTACAGTATGCGGAAACCGAGTGCGTGATCGAAGACATTATATTCATTGCTGTCGTGCCCGATGTCAGGATAGGCCTGTTCATCCCGCTGCGACGGATCAAGCACATCGCTGTCGTCGGCAAAGACACTGTAGTCCAGATCCGTCTTTCCCAGGGCCCAGCTCCCATGTAACATGAGGCCGGCTGAGTGCCGGGAGAACGGGACCGCCGTGGTTAGCGGACGGGAAACTGTCCAGATGAGAGGATCCGCATGTATGAGGTTCCAGCGTCCGATGGGGGTCAGAAACTTGCCGAAGCGCAGGCTGGCACGGCTGGCTAAACGGTAGTCCACATAGAGGCGCTCTATGTCGAAATCCGCGTTCGTCGTGGTGAAACCGCCGGGTGTCAGGGCAAACGGTTCTCCCAGTTCGAGCTCGGAGAATACGTGCCAGCGCGTGGCGAAATCGCGATAAAGGAACAGGCTGACGTCATGAGGGCCGAGCCTCCAGTCTTTATTTTTCAGATCGGTGAACTCGATATTGACGTAACCTCCGCCCTTGAGGCCGAGCCACGGCACGTCAAAGCCCTTGCCCAGTTGATAGCCGGACGAAGACGCCATAAGCAGTCCGTCCTGTTCCTGGGCGTACACCGCCGGGGCGGCGGTGAAGAGTATCAAGGTCAATACTGTACGCGGATTCCACTGAAACATGGTCTTAAATAGACACTCCCATGGTGACCCGGCGGCGATACGGTCGTATTCTGACTGCAGCGTCATTGTCCAGGTGCGACACCTCCCGCCGGCGGATTTCATTGTTCGCGGCCGGGACGATGTATGCCGACCGTGTTGGCGCGACCGCGGCGGTGCGGCGTTTTTGTATCGAACGGTTGAATGGATGGCTTCGTCGCTTGGCGCGGCGCAAGGCACGGCAAGTGTAGCGTAAAATAACGCCGGTGATAATGCCGCATATTGAGATCAACGTCACTGCAGTGGGCTATCTGCCGATGGGAAGGGTCATCGCGTGATCACCATTCGCAAGGCGATCCTGCGCGGTTCGTTTGCCCTGGTGTTGGGTGCAATCGCCCTCAGTACGGCGCTTTCATTTTATGTATTCCGCCAGTCATTGCAGTCGGAACTCGCCCGCAACCTGCAGGTGGAGGCGGTCGCTGTGATGAACCATGTGGATACTTTCCTGTTCGAGCGCATGGAGGACATCCGCGACTGGCGCCGCCTTGAAGTCATGCAGGACATACGCGTCGCCGATGTGGATAAACGTCTCGCCCGTTTTCTCGCCGACCTGCAGGCCGGACACGGGGCGGTATATACGCGCCTGTTCTGCACCGATATGAAAGGCAGGATCATCGCCGCCAGCGACAGCGCCTTGATAGGACGCACGCGCCCGCCCGGTCGGGTATGGCTCAAGGATGTCAGGAGTCGCGCCGCCGAGGTGATTTTGGAGACATTGCAGCCTCACGGCGGCGGTACCGGCGGCACCATCGCATTACGGGTAGTGATCCCAGATGCCTTTCGCGGCGGGGATCTGGGTTACCTGTATGCGGTGCTGAACTGGGACGAAGTGGTGAACTTTCTCACCGACGCGGCGGGCAAGACGCGCAGCGCGCTGCTGCTTGATGACCGGGACCATGTTATCGCCGCATCGCGGAACCTCGCGGAGCGTCCCAATCTGTCGAGTATCGACCTGTCCGGCTGGATATCAGAAGTCGCCCGCACCGGGACGCAAATTCATGGCGGGGATGACCTGGGCATGGGCACGGTGCTGGTGGGCGAGGCCAACGCCACCGGGTATCAGTATTTTTCCGGCTTTGGCTGGCACCTGCTGATGATGGTCCCCACGGGGGTGGCGTTCGCCCCGGTGTGGCGCCTGTTCTGGGCCATGTTGGTGGTGCTGCTGGTGACGTTATCCATTGCCGGGTGGGTATCGCTGCGCCTGTCGGAACGCATTGGCAGCCCCATCGGCAAGCTCACGGAATTTACGCGCCGCTTTCGTCAGGGAGAGGCGGCCGCTCCGCCGCCCAGTGACCGCGCCGTCTCCGAGGTCAGGGAACTCAGCCGCGCCTTTGCCGAGATGATCGAGGCCCTTGAGCGCTCCCGGGCACAGCTTATAACCGCTGGCAAGCTGGCGGTGGTGGGAGAGATGGCGGCCATCATGGCCCATGAGGTGAGGACGCCCCTGGGTATATTGCGCTCCTCGGCCCAGCTCCTGGAGCGCCAGTCGGAGCTGGGCGCCAAGGGCCGGGAACTCACCGGCTATATCAAAAGCGAGACCGAGCGCCTCAATCAACTGGTCACCACGCTGCTGGAGTGCGCACGCCCCCGGCCGCCGGACTTCAGGCCCCACGATTTGCATGATATCGTGCGTCACGTATTGGACTTGATTGCATCGAATGCCGACAGAAAAGGAATACAAGTGGAATTGGACCTCGCGGCGACATCCTCCATTCTCGCCTGCGACCGGGAACAGCTTATCCAGGTGTTCATCAATTTGATCATCAATGCCATTCATTTCACGCCGGAGGGCGGACGCATCCGAGTCTCGACACGGAACCGGGGGGGCAGTCTCGTTGCCGCGGTGGCCGATGACGGGCCGGGTATTGCCAAGGACCGGCGCCAGCAGGTATTCGACCCGTTCTACACACGGCGCGAAGGCGGCATCGGTTTGGGTCTCACCATCGTCCAGCAGATCGTGCGCGGCCATAACGGCGAGATATGGATTAGCGAGAGTCCTTGGGGCGGGGCGTGTTTTAATGTCAGTCTGAACCTTGATCACGCCTTGGAGGCGACCGCATGACCGGTGCCGCGCGCATACTTGTTGTCGATGATGAACAGAAGATGCGCCGCCTGCTGGAGATGGCACTGCGCGGCATGGGCTACGAAGTGGTTCAGGCCGCCGATGGGGCGGAGGCGCTGGCGCGATTCGATGAGTCGCCGTTCGACATGGTATTGACCGATATGCGCATGCCGCGCATGAACGGCCTGGAATTACTGCGCAGTCTGCGTGAGCGCGGCGAGGAGTTGCCGGTGGTGGTGCTGACGGCCCACGGGACGGTGGAGAGCGCCGTGGCGGCCATGAAGCTTGGCGCGGTGGACTATATCATTCGACCGTTCGAGATGGAGACAGTAGAACTCGCGGTGACGCGGGCCCTGGCCATGAGCGTGGTGCAGCGGGAAAATCGTTATCTGCGCGATGAAGTCGCCAAGGGATGGGGGGAGTTTATCGGCCGCAGCCAGGAGATGGAGCGGCTCTACGGCATGATACAGCAGGTGGCGCCGGCGCGCAGCGGCGTATTCATCGTCGGGGAGACCGGCACGGGAAAGGAGCTGGTAGCGCGTGCTATTCACAATGCCTCGGGACGTGAAGGATTGTTTGTGCCCATCAACTGTGCCGCCATTCCCGCGGATCTGCTGGAGAGTGAACTGTTCGGCTACCAGAAGGGGGCGTTTACCGGTGCGATAAAGGACAAAATGGGCAAATTCGAATTGGCCTCCGGGGGGACGCTGTTTCTGGATGAGGTCACCGAGATGCCCATGGCCCTTCAGGCCAAACTGCTGCGGGTATTGCAGGAGAACTCTGTGGAGCGTCTCGGTTCAAACCGGGCCGTCAGTGTGGACCTGCGCATCGTGGCGGCCACCAACCGTGAACCCCAAGAGGCTGTTTCCGGTGGGCAGCTGCGCCAGGATTTGTACTACCGGCTCAATGTGGTGCACATCGAGGTGCCGCCGCTGCGTCAGCGCAGGGAAGACATCCCGATGCTTGCCGCGCACTTTCTCGATCAATACAGTCGCGAACTGGGGCGCACCCCGCCGCATCTCAGTGAGGCGGCACTGCACAGTCTGAGCAGCTATGGGTGGCCGGGCAATGTCCGGGAACTGGAAAATCTCATGGAGCGAGCCGCGGTGTTATGTCGCGGTGAGACGGTGACGGCGGAGCACCTGCCCCAGGACGTGGCACGACGCAAGGCGGTCGAAGCCCCCGCCAGGCCCGTCGACGAGCATGCCTTCGAGTCTTTGAGCCTGCAGCCCCAGGTGGAGACCATGGAAAAGCGCATGATCCAGGAAGCCCTGCGCCGCAGCGACAACAACAAATCCGCTGCCGCCCGCCTGCTTGAGATCAGTGAGCGGTCGCTGTGGTACAAGATTAAGAAGTACAACTTATAAATAAGTCGCAGATCTCAGGTCGGGGAATAATCTATTTAAATGTGAAGTTGGCAGGTTGCCGGCGATACCTAAACGATACAGGCTGGTTGTCGACCTGCGACCTGCGACCTGCGACCTGCGACCTGCGACCTGCGACCTGC
>CAYXAX010000073.1:0-7005 GCA_964463055.1 uncultured Gammaproteobacteria bacterium
AGTTCTGGCGGAACACGGCGTGCAGCAGGGCCTCGCGCGGCCCGGCGTAGCGCATGTCCAGGGGATAGCCGGCCTGGATCACCGTGTCCTTGACGAAGTAGTGTTCGATCAGTGAGCTGATGGCGGCGCTGCGCACGTCAGCGGGTATGTCGCCGGGTTTGAGCTTGCCCAACAGAGAGTGGATCAGTACCCCGTCACAGACCTCGATGGCGATCTTGACCAGGTATTCGTGGGAGCGGTGCATGGGGTTGCGGGTTTGAAACGCCGCCACCGTGGACCATCCGTTGGCCTCGAAGCGCGCGCGGGTCTCGGCCGGTGTCATGTAAATGCCCTTGAAGCGCTCCGGAAAATCCCCCTGGGACAGGACCTTCACCGGGCCGGCCAGGTTGACCTCGCCCTGGGCCATGACCATGCGCACCCCCGGGTGTTCCGGGTCCTTGGTCTTGAACACCGCGGTGCATTCGTGGTCTTTGTCGATGGTGTATTTCTCGGTGACCTGCATGGTGGCCATGATGCCGCCGTCTTCACTGTTGGCTAAGGCGATCTCGGCCCCGATCTTCAGCCCGTCCGCGGTGGCTTTGTCTGTGGACAAGGTGATGGGGATGGGCCAGAAGGTACCGTCGGTGAGACGCATCTCGTCACACACCCCCTCCCAGTCGGACTGATTCATGAAGCCCTGCAGCGGCGTGAATCCGCCGATCCCCAGCATGATCAGGTCCCCAGCCTCCCGCGAGGAGATCGTGATCTGCGGCAGTGCCTTGGCCCGTTGGCATTCTTCCTTGAGTGCCGTCCCCTCCAGCAGCAGGGGCATTAACCGGCGGGTAGCGCCGTGGGGTTTGACGAGTGTGGACATGACGGGGTCGGGCTCCTGAATCTGGTGTTTTATCGGGGCTTTACATGATACCCGAAAGCGGGGTGTTTAGGCAGCGAGGCAGTTCCGGGTTGCGGGTTTCGAGCCTCGGGGCTACCGCCCCGAGTGTTTCGGGTTCCGTGTTGCGCGTTTCGGGTTAAAACATGCGTGCGGCCACAGGCCGCTCTAATACTCGGAACCCGAGACTCGAAACTTCTTATAGGAGCATCTTCACGCCGATGACCGCCAGCAGCACGGCGAAGGCGCGTTTGAGGGCTCTCTCCGGCAGGATATGGGCGTAACGCGCCCCCAGCGGCGCCGTGGCGGTGGTGGCGACGATCAGCGCCAGTAGCGCCGGCCAGTACACGTATCCGCTGCTCCATGGCGGCAGTCCACTGGCGTACTGTCCAGCGATGATGTAGCCCGCGCAGCCCACCGCCGCAATGGGCAGGCCGCATGCCGCGGAGGTGGCCACGGTGTTGTGCATGGGCCGGCGGCGCCACAGCAGATAGGGTGTGGTCATGGTCCCGCCGCCGATGCCGATCATCGCCGACAGCAGGCCGATGACGATGCCGGCGGGGTCCACCCGGGGCAGAGGGGGCATTGCGCCGTGCTGTGCGCCGGGACGCAGGTCGAGGCCGGTCTGGACCGCCACTACCAGGACATAAACGGCAAAGCCCCGTGCCAGGACCGCGCTGGTCAGGTGCCCGGCAATGGCGACGCCGATGATCACGCCCACGGATATGGCCGGTCCCAGGCGGGCCACATCACCCCACAACACGGCCCCGCGGCGGTGATGGGCCCAGGTGGAGGCCACGGCGGTGGGGACGATGGCGGCCAGGGAGGTGGCCACCGCCATGTGCATCACGGGTGCGCCGGTGAACCGTGCGTCGAACACATAGGCTAATGCCGGGACCATCACCAGCCCGCCGCCCACCCCGAACAGCCCGGCGGTAAACCCGGCGGCGGCGCCGACACAGAGGATGAGAATCAGGCTATCCAAGCGCGGCGTATTTCGGGTTACGGGTTGCGGGTTTCGAGTCTTGGAGCTCCCGCCCCAAGTGTTTCGGGTTCCGTGTTGCGCGTTTCGGGTTAAAAATCCGTGCGGCCGTAGGCCGCTCTAAAACTCGGAACACGAAACCCGGAACTCGGGACCGTGTTATTTCACCCATATGGTCTTGACGTTGAGGAACTCGTGGATGCCGTGGTGGGACAGTTCGCGGCCGTAACCTGAGGCTTTGACGCCGCCGAATGGCAGGCGCGGGTCGCTCTTGACCATGCCGTTGATAAACGCCGACCCGGCCTGCAGTTGCCGCGCCACGCGCTCGCCCCGTACCGCATCACGGGTCCAGATGCTCGAACCCAGACCGTAGCGGTTGTCGTTGGCGATGCGCACGGCATCGCCCTCGTCCTTGGCGCGGATCACGCTTGCCACCGGGCCGAACATCTCTTCCTGATAGGCCGTGACACCCGGTTTGACACTGTCGAGGATGGACGGACGGTAAAAGGCGCCGGGACCTGGGACCGGTTCACAGCCGGTGACCGGCAGCGCCCCCTCGCCGATGCTGGCCGCCACCTGATGATGCAGTTCATCGCGCAGGTCGTGGCGGGCCATGGGGGCCAGGGTGGTGGCCTCCTCCATGGGATCGCCGGTGTGCAGGGCCTCCACCGCCTGTTTGAAGCGTGCCAGGAAGTCCGCGGCGATGCCCTCCATGACAATGAAGCGCTTGGCGGCGATACAGCTTTGGCCGCAGTTGAGAAAGCGCGACGCCACGGCATGCTTCACCGCCTCTTCCACATCGGCGTCTTCAAGGACGATGAAGGCGTCCGAGCCGCCCAGTTCCAGCACCGATTTTTTCAGGCTGGCCCCGGCGGCGGCGGCCACCTTGCGCCCGGCGGCCTCGCTGCCGGTAATGGTCACGGCCTGGATACGCGGGTCCTCGATGACCCCTTGGACCTGATCGGACCTGATTAACAGGGTGCGGAATACGCCTGCGGGAAACCCCGCCTCACGAAATACCTGTTCGATGGCCAGGGCGCACTGAGGGACATTGGCGGCGTGCTTCAGGACGCCGGTGTTGCCGCCCACCAGCGCCGGGGCGGCAAAGCGAAACACCTGCCAGAAGGGAAAGTTCCACGGCATCACGGCCAATACCGTGCCCAGGGGTTGATAGGCCACCAGGCTGCGTGTCGCATCGGTCTCGATGAGTTCGTCGGCCAGGAAGCGCGGGCCGTGCTCGGCATAGTACTCACATACTGAGGCACACTTTTCGATTTCGCCGCGCGCCTCCTTTATGAGCTTGCCCATCTCCTGGGTGACGGTGCGGGCCAGCTTTTCCTTATTGTTGCGCAGTACCTGGGCCGTATTGCCCATGAGGCGGCAGCGTTCCGCCAATGACGTGGCCGCCCATCCCGGCGTGGCCATGGCCACGCCTTGAAGTGCGTCTTCGATCTGGGACGGGGTCCATGCATCGAATTCCTTGAGCACGGTGCCGTCGGCGGGGTTGATGGATTTGAAACCCATGGCGTACTCCTTCCGCTTAGTGTGTCGTCATTAGTATAACGTTGTTGGGGGTGGTATATTTTCCCATTTGCCGTGGCCGGCCAGCCCCGTTATCTGCAAACCATATACCAGGTAAGGCTTAGCGCGGTGTCCGGCAAGAGATTGGTGTTCGGCGAGGGGGAGGGATTGTTGAGTCCATGACGAGAACCTACAAAATATGTCTGCTGGGTGGAACGGGATTCGTCGGTTTCCACCTGATCCACTATCTCACAGAAGCGGGACACGCCGTTAAGGTGTTGGCGCGCCGCCGTGAGCGCCATCGTAATATACTGGTCCTGCCGCGGGTGGACGTCGTCGAGGCTGATGTCCACGCTGCCGGGGTGCTGGACCGGCACTTCGCGGGATGCGACGCGGTAATCAACCTGGCTGGCATTCTCAACCCGCGCCGGCGTGCCGGCGAGACCTTCCAAGACGTGCACGTGGCGCTACCGCGCAGCATCGTGACGGCATGCCGGGACAGCGGCGTCGAACGTCTGCTGCATATGAGCGCGCTGCATGCCGATGCCACTGCGGGACCCAGCGAGTACCTGCGCACCAAGGGTGAGGGCGAGGACATCGCTCACGGCGCCGCCCAATACGGCATAAGCGTCACCAGCTTTCGCCCGACGGTGATCTTTGGTCCCGGGGATCATTTTTTCAATCGCTTCGCGGGGCTGCTAAAGCGCATACCGCTGGTACTGCCCCTGGCCTGTCCGGAGACGACCTATGCGCCGGTCTTCGTGGAAGACTTGGCACAGGCCTTTACCCGCGCGTTGCTGAACCGCCATACCTTCGCTCAGCGCTATGAGCTGTGCGGTCCGCGCAGCTATACACTGCGCCATCTGGTGGAATACACCGCCCAGGTCGTTGGCCGGCGCAAGTTCATCGTGGGCCTGAGCGACAAGCTGTCACGTCTGCAGTCGCGGCTGCTCGCCTATGCGCCGGGACAGCCGCTGACCTATGATAATTACCTGTCCATGCAGGCAGGCGGCGCCTGCGACGGGGAGTTTCCCGCCGTGTTCGAGTTCATGCCCACCGCTGTGGAGGCGGTCGTGCCCTATTACCTGCGGCATCTCAACGAGCGTGCCCAGCGCTATCATGCCTATCGTCGCGCCGGGCGCCATGAATAAATCAGTCGCAAGTCGCAGGTCACAGGTCAAAGACCATAAGCATCTATTCCACGACCTGCGACTTGCGACCTGAGACCTGCGACTGACCCGCCCGGGCTGTCCGCCCAGTCGGGTCATTTAACGGAGTTCGCCATGGAGATCTACAAAGTCGGCGGTGCGGTGCGGGACGAGCGCCTGGGGCTGGCGGTGGTTGACACCGACTGGGTGGTGGTGGGCGCCACGCCGGAGGCCATGCTGGCCAAGGGCTTTCAGCAGGTGGGCAAGGACTTTCCAGTGTTTCTCCATCCGCATACCCACGAGGAATACGCCCTGGCGCGTACCGAGCGCAAGGTCGCACCGGGTTACAAGGGCTTCACCGTCCATGCCGCACCCGACGTTACCCTTGAAGAGGACCTGCGGCGCCGCGATCTGACCATCAATGCCATGGCCGAAACAGCCGACGGCCGCCTCATCGACCCGTTCGGCGGGGCCGAGGATTTGCGGCGGCGGGTGCTGCGTCACGTGTCACCGGCGTTTGCCGAGGACCCGGTGCGCATTCTGCGCGTGGCGCGTTTTGCGGCACGCTTCATTCCCCGCGGTTTTCACATCGCTAACGAGACGTTGGTGTTGATGCGGGACATGACGGCGGCGGGGGAGGTGGACGCCCTGGTGCCGGAGCGGGTGTGGAACGAGATGCTGCGCGCCCTGGGGGAAGACAGGCCCGCCGGCTTTTTTCAGACCTTGCGGGACTGCGGCGCCTTGGCGCGCTTATTCCCCGAAATCGATCAGTTGTTCGGTGTGCCGCAGCCGCCGCAGCACCACCCGGAAGTGGACTGCGGCATTCATACCTTGATGGTGGTGGATCAGGCGGCGCGGCTGTCTCCCGACACCCGGGTGCGCTTCGCCGCTCTGATGCATGATCTTGGTAAGGGACAGACGCCGCGCGAGATGTGGCCGCGCCACGTGGGCCATGAGGAACGCAGTGTGACGCTGGTGGAGGGTCTGTGCAAACGCCTGCGCGTGCCCCGTGATTACCGCGATCTGGCGGTGCTGACCGCCCGTTATCATGGGCATGTCCACCGCGCCGCGGAGTTGCGACCCGGCACACTGTGGGAAGTGCTGCATGGCACCGATGCGTGGCGCCGTGGGCAGCGCTTTGAGCAGTTCCTGTTGGCGTGCCAGGCCGATGCCCAGGGTCGTACCGGTTTTGAGCACCGGGCGTATCCCCAAGCCGATATCCTGCGCCGTGCCCAGCGTGCGGCGGGTGCGGTGGACGGCGCGGCCCTGGCCGCTGAGGGATTGACCGGCCAGGCCCTGGGGGAGGCGTTGCGCCGCCTGCGCATCGACGCCATTAGCGCCGCGCTGGCCGGCAGGAGCCCCGACACCGGTAACGGCGACAGTGGATGAATATG
This sequence comes from uncultured Gammaproteobacteria bacterium, assembly GCA_964463055.1. Taxonomy (GTDB): domain Bacteria; phylum Pseudomonadota; class Gammaproteobacteria; order CAWJPQ01; family CAWJPQ01; genus CAWJPQ01. The sequence continues at coordinate 5,914 of CAYXAX010000073.1, forward strand.
CGCATTCATTCACAGTCTCGCTGAGCAACCATCCTTATACTCAACCTCGCTTTACCGGCGCCGATACAGTCGGTGAGTTGCCGGTGCGGGTGATGGATTCAAGAATCAACGAACTTCAGCGTGGTATTTCCCATGTTTGCCGACGAGCAGTCACACGATCGCCTCATTATCGAGGGTGTCAATGAAGACAATAAGGTCTTTCGGCCCAGCGATTGGGTGGAGCGCATCTCGGACCACATGGCCAGTTTCGGGGCTGACCACCGGCTGCGCTATTCCCGGGCGGTACACCCGTGCATGATTGACGGGCACAAGTGCCTGGTGGTGGCAAAGGACCTGCAGGAAAAAGATCCGCCGTTCTATGACTACATTATGAAGTTTGCCCGCGACAATCGCCTCAGAATCCAGGAGGACAGACGCCACAGCCAAAGTGCGGTGCAAGAGGACCAGCGCCGCGCGGCCTGGGACTATAACACCCTGAGTGTCTGATCGATTTCCCTCTCCGCTGCGGAGTTCCCGCTGTCGGTGATCGCCTTTTGTCCGGCGCAGTAAGCGCTTGTTCCCCTGAGTACAACAGATGCAACTTATAAGCCGCGCGGTGAACACCCGGCGGGGTGTGCTGGCGGGCCGCCGTATGTGAGCGTTTTCGAGACGGCAGGAATGGATTTGGCGAGGGTCCGTATAGTTGTTGACTTAGGCTGAAAGATCGTGACATTCTTAACTGCCTAGTCCAGTCGTTCAGCGGCGTTGCATCAACGGACACAGCGCAGAGTGACTCTCGAACGTCGTTAAATTCCGCACCTGCCAGGAGGTGAGAAATGTATGGAGAGCGCCATAATCTCATTCATGAGTTTCCTGAATTCCGCAGCACCATTCAGCATCTCAAGGTTCACGACCGCGGTTTCGCCCGCCTCCTTGCTGAGTACGATGTCACGGACAAGCGTATCTACGGCATAGAGCAGCAGTTGCAGCCAGTTGCCGATATGTATCTGGAAGAACTTAAAAAGCAGCGCTTGAAACTGAAGGATCAGCTCTACGCCATCCTCAGGCATCACAACAGCCTCGAGATGAACGTCTAAGCGCGGCGCCGCCCGC
>CAYXAX010000073.1:7105-12151 GCA_964463055.1 uncultured Gammaproteobacteria bacterium
CGCCCGCCATGGGCATGGCTGTATTCGCGCCCTGTATAATTTACACGCCGCCCCTCAGGCGTCGGTCCAATTCACCCAGTCGCTCGGGGCTCCCCACGTCGATCCAGGTCCCGGCGTAGTATTCTCCGCTGACGCACGCCTCGTCGCAGGCGCGACGCAGCAGAGGGGCCAGGGGAAACACCCCGGCACGGCACCCGCTGAACAAATCCGGGTGGTACATGCCGATACCGCTGTAGGTCAGGCGCGGCCGGCCATGGTTATACACTCGCCCGCCCTGCAGGGCGAAATCCCCGTTCGGGTGGTGGGCGGGATTGTCCACCAGGACCAGGTGTGCCCGCGGGCCGGTGAAGTGCGCCGGCAACTGATCGAAGGGGAAATCGGTGTACACGTCGGCGTTGATCACCATGAACGGCGCCTGTCCCAATTGCGGCAGGGCGTGAAAGATGCCACCGCCGGTCTCCAGTCCGCGCGTTCCCTCCCTGGAATAGGTGATGTGCACGCCGTAGTGGCGGCCGTCACCCAGCGCCTCCTCGATGCGGTCGCCCAGGTGGGCGAGATTGATGACGATACGGGTGAAGCCGCTGCGGGACAGCTTCATGAGATGGTATTCGATGAGGCGATGGTGCCCGGCCTGAAGCAACGCCTTGGGAGTCTCGTCGGTGAGGGGGCGCATACGTTCCCCGCGCCCGGCTGCCATGAGCATGACTGTTGTTTCGCGTTCTGCCAAGGTGGCCTCGCCGGCTGATACCAAGTTACAGCTCTTCTGACTTCAGCTGCCGGTTGAACAGGTCGTCCACTGCGTCCGGCGGCGGGCGCTCCTCAAACAACACCCGATAGACTTGTTCTGTAATCGGCATCTCCGTGCCCGTCTCCACGGCCAGGCGATAGACCTCCCGCGTGGTGGGCAGTCCCTCTACCAGCTGTCCCACGTTTTCCAAAGCAGCACTGACGCTCTTGCCCTGTCCCAGAGACAGGCCGAAGCGCCGGTTTCTGGATTGGTTGTCGGTACACGTCAGCAGCAGGTCCCCAAGGCCGGCGAGTCCACTAAAGGTGTCGCGATGCCCGCCCATGGCCAGGCCCAGGCGCGTCATCTCGGCCAGGCCCCGGGTTACCAGGGCGGCGCGGGTGTTGGATCCATAACCCAGGCCGTCAGCGATGCCGGCAGCAACCGCCAGGACATTCTTGACCGCGCCACCCAGCTGTACGCCGATCATGTCGCGGGATGTATAGGCGCGAAAGCGGGCATTGTGCAGCCATTGGGCAAGCTGCACCGCGAAGAGGTCCGAATCGGAGGCCACTGTCACCGCCGTGGGCAGGCCCGCGGCGACTTCCCGGGCGAAGGTGGGTCCGGAGATGACCGCTGTTTCCATGCCGCCGAAGAGGTCGCCGACCACCTGATGCAGGAACCTGCCGGTGCGCGGCTCCAGACCCTTGGTGGCCCACGCCAGCCGCGTGCCGGGTTGGATGGATGACGCCAGCTGCTCCATCACTCCACGGAACCCGGCGCTGGGCACGGCGATCAATATCACCGTGCCCGCGGCGACGGCATCATGCAGGTCTGCGCAGAGTTCCAGAGTTTCGGGAAAGGGGATATCCGGCAGGTACTCGGTATTGACCCGTTGCTGGGCCAGGACACGCATGTGATGGGGGTTATGGCCCCATAGCCGCACCCGGTGGTGGTTGCGCGCCAGCAGGATGGCAAGGGTGGTGCCCCAGGCGCCGGCGCCCAGGACGGTGATGGAGTTGGTATCGGTGGTTGTCATGACCCGGGCCGGCCGGCGGCGAACGCCCCCACGCCGCCGGCCACGGAAATGGCGCGGGGAGGGGCATGGCGATCAGTGGGTGGTGGATTGTTCGCCAGCCTGCTTTTCCTTCATCTCCTTGACGTGTTGGACATACAGGGCATCGAAATTCACCGGATTTAAGACTAATTGTGGAAAGCCGCCGCGGATGACCAAGTCGGACACCACCTCCCGTGCATAGGGAAACAGGATGGTCGGGCAATAGCTGCCGACCACCGCGGGGATTTCCTCTTCGTTGAGGCCCTCGATATTGAATATGCCGGCCTGTTGGATCTCCACCAGGTAGGCGGTCTTGTCGCCCTGTTTGGCGGTGATGGTCAGTGTCAAGGTGACTTCGTGGATGCCCTCGGAGAGGACAACCCCCTTGTTGCTCAACTGCAGATTGATATCCGGCGACCACTGTGTGCCGCTGAATATCTGCGGTGAGGAGGGTGTCTCGAAGGAAATGTCCTTGGTGTAAATCTTGTGGATGGCGAAGCGCCGATCTTCGGCCGCCGCCTGCTTGGTTTGATTGCTATCCGTCATGTCACCGTACCGGATTGGTCGTCCCATGGATTGTCGAAGTGTCTATTGTAGCAAGCCATCGGTCACTTGGGGTGCCGGGCCGCGGGCATACGTGCGGTGGCGGTCGCTGTGATGGAAGGCCGGCTATTTTTCAACCGGCAGGTTGGCGCTCTTCCATGCCGCCATGCCGCCGCCCAGCTTGTAGACCGGGTCAAAGCCGTGCTTGCGCAGGGTCACGCCCGCGCGCGCGGATTCCTGCCCGGCCTTGCAGCAAACGATGATGGGTTTGTCCTTGTGCTTTTCCAGCTGGTTGACGCGGGCGTCCAACAGGCCCAGGGGGATGTGCACGGCGTTGACAATGTGACCGTCACCGTAATCCTTGTCTTCCCGGACATCGAGGACCAGCGCATTTTGCCTGTTCATCAAGCGGATCGCCTCATCGGTGGGTATGTCCTTGAAGCCCAGCACCTTGCGCTTCATTTCCGTGGCGACCAGGAGACCGAGAATGAGAAGAAAGGATGATGCCAGCGCCCAGTGATGGACGAGAAATTCACCTAACCTGGCCATCGACTTCAAGCCCCGTTGTTATCCATGTGTGACATGACGTCATTATCTCCTTTTTTATTTTTATTATTCCATAGACGATCGCCGCGCTGACTGCAAGCGCGGACGTCGCCGGGATGCGGTCATCGGGTGACGGCGTCGAAGGGAAAAATCAATAGCTGTCGAGATTATCGGCGCAAAATATTTCCCGGACCATGCCAATCAGGCGCAAAGTTCTGCCGTCACCGACGCGATAGAGCACGCGATTGGCATCCTTGCGCGCCGTCAGAATACCCTTCTCGCGCAGAATGGCCAAGTGTTGTGAAATATTGCTCTGTGTCGTGCCTATGCGCTCGACCATTTCCTGCACACTGATTTCCTGTTCACCAAGGGTACACAGGATCTTCAGTCGGATGGGGTGTGCCATGGCCTTGATCGAGCGGGCGGCACGCAGGATATCCTCGTCGTTCAGCAGCAGCAGTGCTTTGGCTTTGAGTTCGGCAGCCAGGTTGGAGTTTTGGGTGTTTAGCATTGTGTTTTGCCTGGGTTGACTCTCGTAAGTGTGGTTGGAACCGTGTCCTGTTGGTTAGATTGCGGTTTTTGCTAAACGTTCACTGTCGAGGGCCACGCCATGCCGCAATCCCGTCCCTCTGCGTACACTGAGATTTTCCCCCTTACAACCGTCCAGGATGCGGGGATATAGTATCCCTCACCTTATCGGTTGCTGTGTTCGGCGTCAAAACATTATACAATGATGCCGCCCATGGGGTATATCTGGACCAGGTCCAAGAGCCGTGCGAATCCGGGCACCACCGCAATATGCGGTGTTTTTTTGTGGAATATCAATAAACAACACCTTCATTCAGCGGAATTCACGACGAGACTAGCATTATGGCTTGGAGCAGTAAGCCATTGGTATTGATTATCCTGGACGGCTGGGGTTACGGCCCCGAAAACCCATGCAATGCCATTGCCGCGGCCCGCAAACCGGTTTGGGACCGGCTATGGGCCGAATGCCCCCACACCCTGATCCTCAGTTCCGGCATCGACGTGGGTCTGCCCGACGCCCATATGGGCAACTCCGAGGTGGGGCACCTAAACATGGGCGCAGGGCGGGTGATCTATCAGGAACTGACACGCATCAGCCGCGCCGTGGAGACGGGCGAGTTCTATACCAACCCGGTATTGACCGGGGCGGTGGATCAGGCGGTGCAGCACGGCAAGGCCGTACACGTTTTGGGCTTGTTGTCGCCGGGCGGCGTGCACAGCCATGAGAAGCACATCCAGTGCATGTTGAAGCTGGCAGTGGAGCGGGGTGCCGATCGGGTGTATCTGCATGCCTTCCTCGACGGCCGTGATACCGCACCCAAGTCCGCCGCCCAGTCCATCGCCGCCACCGAGCAGGCATTGGTCGCCGCAGGGGGTGGGCGCATCGCATCGGTCATCGGGCGCTACTATGCCATGGACCGGGATCACCGCTGGCCGCGGATCAAGGCCGCGTACGATTTGATCTGCAACGGCAAGTCGGCATTCACCGCAGACAGCGCAGCGCACGCCCTGGACATGGCCTATGCCCGGGATGAGACCGACGAATTCGTTCAGGCCACCGCAATCGTCCCGCCGGGGAGCGCGCCGGTGACCATCAATGACGGGGATGCGGTTATCTTTATGAACTTCCGCTCCGACCGCGCCCGTCAGATTACCCGCGCCTTTATCGAGCCGGATTTCGACGGTTTCGAGCGCGCTCGTTGGCCCCATCTGGGGACCTTTGTGACCCTGACCGAGTATCACAAGGACTTCCACGTCCCGGTGGCATTTTCCCCCGATCGCCTTACCAATGTATTCGGCCAGTATGTCTCCGACCACGGCATGCGCCAGCTGCGCATCGCCGAGACGGAAAAATACGCCCACGTAACATTCTTCTTCAACGGCGGAGAGGAACAACCATTCCCAGGCGAGGACCGTATCCTCATCCGGTCGCCCACTGATATCCCCACCTATGATCATAAGCCGGAGATGAGCGCCCCGGAGGTAACCGACCGCCTGGTGGATGCCATCGAACACGGCGGCTACGATGTCATTATCTGTAATTATGCCAATACGGATATGGTCGGGCATACCGGGCGCTTCGATGCCGTGGTCAAGGCCATCGAGGTGGTGGACCACTGCCTGGGCAGGGTGGAGGCGGCGTTGCGCA
>CAYXAX010000074.1:0-12038 GCA_964463055.1 uncultured Gammaproteobacteria bacterium
CTCTTGTTGTCATTCTGAATTGAGCAAAGCGGAATGAAGAATCTCTTCGTTAGTCGTCGCCTAACGTTGCGCTCACTGGCCTAAACGGAACGAAGCTATTTTGCCATATAATGAGCGTAGCGAATGGCAAAATGGTGCAGTGTAGTTTGGGTCCATATGCGGCGCGTTGTTATGAAAGGAAAAAGAGGTCAGCGCCCTTTATAGCGCCGGCTTCAGTATTATTTCAATTTAAAGGATACTGCCCCCTTTATTTGATTTATTTAAAATAAATGATACCGAACACCACGCTCCCTGATAATCTTGATGCCCTTATGTTTGGCCACCCTGACGATTCTGTCTCCTGCAGCCCAGAAAACATCATTGGCCAGCTCGAACCTGCCGGTACTACCATACTTACCATTGAAATAGAGAACGTAGTTCCGATCAGTACCAGTACTTGTACCACTCATAACATGGGCTTCGTACGTGACCCGGATCGACTTGAGATTGCCAAACTCAACATCCAGGCTGGGCGCCTGCCCCCAGAACCCTCTGTTAGCCTCAAAACCATGATCACTAACAGTGACGCGATCACTATAGATTGCGGGTACGATCACCAGGGCAAAGACCACCGCAGCAATGGCAAGTGGCAGGCCTTTCCTGTCGGGATTCTTCCTCACGGCTATGCCAAACAACGCAACAGCACCACTGGCGAGTATCCATAGTAGCAGTACCCACCACTTGTAGCTAAAAGTGGTGCCATTATCACCTACATATGTCGCGACATCGTTGCAACCGGCAAGAAAAATACTGCCGAGCACAGCCGGCAACGACCGGAACCAAGGTTTATATTGGTTAATAATAAATCCCTCCGTCACCTTTATCTTATTTTTCGTTTTATGCATAACGGCGCGCATAAGCGGCGCTGCAGTTCTGCGTCCGTTTGATGCGCTTGTTATGCCTTTTAATTAATGGGGCTTATCGCCATTCCAGTTTCGCGCTTAAAAACGACATCATTAAACTCTACCTTATTAGGACCGTCACGAAAGGTGGGCAAGCGAATTTTGAACGTCTCCTTAACCGCGCCTATATCGATTCTAGCGACATATACACTACCATCCCTTTGGAATATATTGCGTCTCGATTTTCCTTCAAAGCTTGTGACAATTTTACCCGGCATTCCAAACTCGAAAAATGTTACTGGATATTTACGTTCTACGCCTGTGGCCCCTTGAATATAATGAATTTCAGCGACTGTCATGTTAAGTGAGTGTCCGTTAGGGACAAATAATTCTAATTCGAGCGCATCGGTATACCGAACTTTCAATTCAAAGCCGTCATTCTTCAGAATGATGGCATTACTAGGCCCAATAATATTGGGTCCCCATTTAACTAGTTCGCCGCCTATAGCGCTCGGACTATAGTAAACATCATAAGCAGGTGCGCAGCTTGTTAAGACAAACATAAATAGTACCGCACAGGAACTCGTTTTCATGTGCTAACGGGCATAACATTGAGTAGACAGCCATTGGCTGTGTTATAACACGCCCTATGGCTTCCTATTATTTGGCTATAAATTTTCAGCTTGCTGACTTACCATAATTTTTTATTGGCTTGTTCGTGAAAATATAGACATCTGGCTGCAAACAAAGCCATGCCACATTCCGTCACATTCACAGAGCATTATAGAGCCAAATAACGGCAGGTCCACGGAATGCAAAAACATGCATCCCACGTATAGCAATTTCTTATGATGCGGGGTGTATCGCGGGGATGGTGCAGGGCAGTATTATCCCCGCTCGCGCGACCAGAACACCTCCCCTTCCCCCGCTTCCCGCGCAATAAACCGCGCCAGCACAAACAGCAGGTCCGAAAGCCGATTGATATACCGCATGGAAGCAGGATTGAGGGTTTCGCCATGATCGAGGGTCACCATGCGCCGCTCCGCCCGGCGGCAAACGGCGCGGGCCAGATGGCAGGTGGCGGCGGCGTTACCGCCGGCGGGAAGGATGAATTCCTTCAGGGGGGGGAGGGTCCAGTTGATATCGTCCAGGGTCTTTTCCAGCTTGCTGACTTGGGCGTCACCGATGATCTCTGTGCCGGGCATGGACAGTTCGCCGCCCAGGTCTAACAGGTCGTGCTGAATGTCGGTGAGGATAGGGGGGGTTTTTTCGGGCAGTGCACAGGACAGCAGCACGCCCAGCAGGCTGTTGAGCTCATCGATGGTGCCGATGGCCTCCATGCGCGGGTCGTCCTTGTCCACGCGGCCGCCGTCGCCCAGGCCGGTGGTGCCGTTGTCGCCGGTGCGGGTGTAGATCTTTGTCAGGCGGTGTCCCATTGTCAGCCCCCTTCGGTCAGGCGGTATTCCACCGGCAGTACCAGGTCCACGTGGCGGCCGCCCAGCCAGTCCGCGGCCGGGGGGACGCGGGCGATGCCTTTGAGTGTGCGCAGCGAATCCTGATCAAGAATAGCGTAGCCCGATGTGTTTAGCACCCGCAGATGGGTGAGGGTGCCGTCGGGCTCCACGCGCAGCCCCAGGGTGACCTGGCCCTGCCAGCCCTTGATGCGGGCGATGAGGGGGTAGCTGAAGCGGGCGTGAATGCGGCGGTGCAGGTTGTCCCGCAGCCGCGATACCACGTTGCCTTCCCGGACTGTTGCCGGGGCGGCGGCATGGGAAGGCGGCAGGCTCGCGGCGGCCAGCTGTTCGGGGCGGGGTGGCCGGGCCGCAGGCGCGGTATCGGCCTGTTGCGCCTTGGCGGGATCGGGCGCTACCTCTTGTTGCATGGCGTGACTGGTATTAACAGTCTTGTAGGCAACCGCGTGCATCGGGCGGTGCGCCGGGGCATGGCGGCGGGATTTGTCGTCGCTGCCTTTGTCGGCCGCCGCTGCGTGACTCGCCGCCTTGGGTTTGGTGTCGAGTGTTTCATGAACGGGTGCCGGCTGCCGCGATACGGGCGCCGGGTTCTGCGCATCCACCAGCGCCACGTGCAGGGTGGTGGCGCCGGCCCCCGGCATGGGCAGGTGCGGGGGCCACGCCGCCAGCACGGCGGCGTGCACCAGTACTGAAGCAGCGATGAAGGTGCGCAGTGTCATGTGCCGTCCATCATACCTTTATATACGCCGGCTCACCGTCACGGTGAATTCCCGCTCCGGCAGGGGGTAGGCGTTGTATCTTCCCGGCGTGAAGGTGCTCTTGACCCCGTAGTCGTAGGCCTTTCTGCCCAGCAGGTTGTTCACCGCCGCGGTGAAGCGCCACGGGCCGGCCTGTTTGCTGGCCTTGAGGTCGAACATGGGATAGCCGGGGATCTTCATGAAGGTGTTGGCCTGGTCGTTGTCGAACACCCGGTCGCTGAAGTAATGCCCGCTGGCGGCGGCGGTGAGGGTCGGCGTCATGTTCCAGAACACCGACAGGCTCAGGGTATGGCGCGGCACCAGCGGCACGTCGTTGCCGGCGTACTGCCCCTTGTCGAACTGCGAGCGGGTATAGGTGTAGTTGCCGGTGATGCGCACTTTGGCAGTCAGCGGCGCGCTGATCGAACTCTCCAGGCCGTAGCGCCTGGTGGGGTCCAGGTTGACATTGGTGAAGGTGGCCGGGTCGAAGTGGATCTCGTCGCGGAGCTTCATATAGTAGAGGCTGGCCTGGGCCGTGACGCCGCGGCGCTGGAACTTGGCGCCGATGTCCACGCCCCGCGACACCTGGGGCTTGAGGGGGGTGAACGCGCGCAGATAGGTGGTGGGGTCCACCTGGAAGATCTCATCCACGGTCCAGTAGCGCACGCTGCGGTTGAGCCGGATGAATCCCGACAGAGATTTAGTGAAGGACTGTTCCACGCCCAGTTCCAGCATGGGCTCACGCTTGGAGATGTTCAGGTCCGGGGCCTGGCTCTCGAAAGCCGCGCCGGGGGCCGCCGCGTCGAAGATGTCCCGCGCCCTCAGGTCCACGTTTTGCAGGCGCGCGCCGGCGGTGATGTCGGTGGTCTTGGTGATATTGACGGTGGTCTGCACATAGCCGGCGATGCTGGTCTGGTCCACGGCCAGGTGGTGTACCGGCGCGCTGGCGGAGTCCTGGCCGCGGTCCGAGTCGTAGTCGGACAGGTATACATCGATCCCGGTGAGGGTGGTGGTGGGCAGTCCGGCGATCTTGTGATCGAATTCCAGCCGCGGTGTCACCGACCAGGTGGCCAGGCGCGTGTTGACGTAGCTGGCGAAGGTGACGTACGAGGCTTGCTGCTTCTTGTCCCGGTAGCCTGCGTCCAGTACCAGCTTGGTGTGGGCCGTCAGATACTGGGTGGCCCCCACGGTGACGAAGTGTCCGTCCTGGTTGGCGTAGTCGTTGGGGGTGTCGGTGCCGCGGCGGTCGTTGTGGAGCTCGTCCTCGCTGGTGGCGGGGTCCACGGTGCGCACGCCGGGAATGCCCTCGTGGCGGCTGTCCACGCCGCCGCGCAGATAAACCTCGCCGCTGTCCCGGAACCACTGCACGTTGAGTTGGGCGTTGCGCAGCTCCAGATGGTTGTTGTCGCGGTAGCCGTCGGTGTGCAGGCCGTCGACGTTGAGGTTGACGGCCACCGGACCCCGGCTGTGGGACACCGACAGGTCCAGGCCGCGGGTGCCGTGGGAGCCGCCGGTGACCTGGATGTCGCCGTGGGTGCCGGTGCGCGCCGGTTCACGGGTGACGATGTTGACGGCGCCGCCCACCGCGCCGTCGCCGTAGAGCACGCCGCCGGCGCCGCGGATGACCTCGATGCGTTCCACGTCCTTGAGGGGGATGGCGGTGAAGTCCACCGCCGCCAGGTCCACGTCGTTGAGGCGCCGTCCGTTGAGCAGAATGAGGGTGTTGGGCGTGGCCGCCGCGCCGAAGCCGCGCAGGTCCACGGTGGCCTGACTGGCGTTGTTGCCGTACAGGCTGCGGGTGATGACGCCGGCCTCCAGGGTGAGCAGCTCCGGCAGGGTGCGCGCCGGGCTCTGCCGGATGGCCGCTGCGTCGATGACGGTGATGTTGGCCGGCAGCTTGGCGGCCGCGTCGCCGATGCGCGTGGCGGTGACGATGATTTTGTCCGACGCGCTTGGCGCCGCCGATGAGATTTCAGGGGTGAGTAAGCAGAACGCCGCCCATAGAACGGCGAGCGCGAAGGTCGTTTTTGTCATGTGTATAGCTCCCAATGCGCACACCCGCGCGAGAGTGAATAAACCGGTGGGCAGGGGGAGGAAAAACAGGGAGCAGGAAGCCGAAAGGCGCATTCCCGTCCGAACCGCCCTCCGCGGCACCGTCCGATGCGGCTTCAGGTCGGTCTCCGGGCTTGCGGGTGGTGTGGCTCAATCGAGAGTCACACCGGGCCTGGCGCCTTCCCACCCCGTTGCCGAGCCGCACGGACTCGATTCAGGACAGTGGCATTGTGCCGGGCTTTTACCCGCCTACCGTTGCGGGGGCAGCGTCGGAATTCCTCTTCGCCGCAGGGCATGACCGGGGTCACGCGCCGCGCGGAAGAGAGGGCACCGACTTCCCATTTAACTCCGCGGATGGACGTCCGCAGAGCACCGGAAGCGTGCCGGCACTGTATAGTCTGCGCCGCGGCGTTGTCAAGGCGATCCCGGGCAGAGCGATGAACCTCCTGTGTGTTCAGTGACTTGCCGGACGGTAAAAATCCTGAGCAGGGGCATCTGTCTTGCAGTAATGCCGGGGGATAAAATGTCTAAACCGGAGTAGAATCAAACCATTCTCTGCGGCTGTTCAAGCCTCCCCGATTGAGTTCAACACGATAAGGAGCAATCCCATGACTCATCAGCTTGTTACACGGAATTCCCTCTACAGCGCCGGCCTGGCCGTGGCGGCGGCATTGATGCTGTGCGCGGCGCCGGCGAGCCAGGCGGACCCCATGGGTCACGGCTACGGCGATCACGACATGGGCATGAAGCACCACGGTGAATACATGCACGGTTACGGCGGCGGGCACATGGATTACATGATGCAGCCGCACAACGCCGCCATCCACTTCATGAAGATGGGCCACATGTTGAAGCTCACCGGCGATCAGTACAAGAAGCTCAAGGAGATGCGCGACGACTACATCAAGAATAACAGCGTCGCGGAGAAGCAGTTAGAGGCGGACCACGGCGATCTGGCGTGGCTGCTGCGCGCCGATAAGTTCGACCGCGGCGCCATCGACAAGAAGATGGCCGAGATAGGCAAGCTGGAGTCCCAGCTCTGGAAGGCCTACATCGACCAGCTCCAGGCCATCGACGGCATGCTGACCGCCGACCAGAAGGCCGCCCTCAAGGATATGTACAGCCACCGCGGTCACGGCATGGGTGAACATCATGGCATGGACGGTCATCCGGGGATGGGCGGCCATCCCGGCATGGGCGGTGGCATGGGGATGAAAAACGGCATGTAGAAATCACCGCGTATCGCTGAACAAGGCCGGCTGCCGGCGGCGCCCCGCTCCTCCTCCGGGTGCGGGGCGCTTCATTAAAACAATAATCGCACAGGGGTTGAGGGAGGATGCGCATCAAACGCAAGCCGGTCTACCGCGGCAAGATCATCGAGGTGGACGTCGATACGGTCAAGCTGCCCAACGGCAAGACGGCGGATCTGGAGATCATTCATCACCCGGGTGGCGCGGCGGCGCTGGCCCTCGACGAAGAAGAGCGCGTGTGCCTGCTGCGCCAGTACCGCCACGCGGCCAACAGCTGGTTGTGGGAGATGCCGGCCGGGCGCCTCGATCCCGGTGAGGCGCCCCAGGCGGCGGCCCAGCGCGAGCTGCAGGAGGAGGCGGGGCTGCGCGCCGGCGACTGGAGCTCGCTGGGTCTGCTGGTCAGCTCCCCCGGCGTATTCACCGAGGTCATCCACCTGTTCCTGGCCCGCCAGTTGGAGAAGGTGACACAAACCCCCGAAGAGCACGAGGTGATCGAGGTGCACTGGGTACCCCTGGCCCAGGCCCTGGCCTGGGCATGCTCCGGCGAGATCGTCGATGCCAAGACCCTGGTGGGCCTGTTCCGCGCCTACGAGTTTCTCGAGCGGGAGAACAAGTTCTCGGGGTGAGGGCGCCGTACAGACGGCGCATCCGTGCTGCCAGCGCCGTCTCGTGATGCAGCCGGGGGGGTGGACATCCACGCTTCATATCCCCGCCCGGGTTCGTTACAGTACCCACCTTGTGATTTTTTTCTTGGATGTGACACTGTTCCTCAAACTCCATCGGCCGATCCCGATGACAGACATGCATAGGCGTTGTGCCGCGGAGTCGCGCAGTTGATCACACTGGTCTCATCCATCTTCTCCCTGTTGCTGGGCATCGGCATTATCCTCATCGGTGCGGGCTTCCTCGGCACGGTCCTGGGCATGCGCGCCGTGCTGGAGAATTTCTCCGAGGTGGTGACCGGCCTGGTGATGTCGGCCTATTTCCTGGGCTTTATCGTCGGGGCCTATGTCTGCCCCCCGCTCATCAACCGGGTGGGGCACATACGCGCCTTTGCCGCCATGGCGGCGGTGGCCTCGGCCGCCATCCTCACCCATGCCATGGTCATCGACCCGTGGGCGTGGGCGGCGTTGCGCCTGATCACCGGTCTGTGCAGCGTCGGCCTGTTCATGGTGATCGAGAGCTGGCTGAATTCCCAGGCCTCCAATCAGCAGCGCGGCCGGATATTCGCCCTGTACATGACCGTCAACCTGGTGGCCATGGCCCTGGGGCAGTACCTGCTGCTGTTCGACAATATCAGTACCTTCATCCCGTTCGCCCTGATTGCGATCCTGTTTTCCCTGGGTCTGGTGCCGGTGGCCCTTACCCGGGTAGTCGAGCCGCTGCCCATTTCCACGCCGGCCCTGCGCCTGCGCCATCTGTACCGCAAGGCGCCCCTGGGGGTGATCGGCACCCTCATCGCGGGGTTGTTGCTGGGGGCGTTCTGGGGCATGGGGGCGGTGTTCGCCAAGGGTATCGGGCTGTCCAACACATGGATCGCCGCGTTCATGAGCGCCACCATCCTGGGCGGTGCGCTGCTGCAGCTGCCCATCGGGCGCCTGTCCGACAGCCGTGACCGGCGCAGCGTGCTACTGGCCGTCAGTATCGCCGGCGCGGCCGCCGCCGTGGCGGCCTATGCCCTGGTGCAGGCGGCGCCCGTGGCCCTGGTGGTGTGTGTCTTTTTATTCGGCGGGTTCATGTTTCCCATCTACGCCCTGAGCGTGGCCCACATGAACGATCACCTGAGCGCCAGCGAGGTGCTGGATGCCACCAGCGGACTGTTGCTCACCTATGGCATCGGTGCCACCGTCGGCCCGTCCGCCGCCGGTGCGCTGATGTCGGCATTCGGTTCGCGCACGCTGCTGCTGTACTTCTTTGCCCTGCTGGTGGCGCTCGCCGCCGCATCGCGCCACTTCATGAACGTGCGCCCGCCGGTGCCCACCGAGGAGCAGGGCGATTTTGTCCCCATGGTGCGCACCTCACAGGCCGCCCTGGAGATGCACCCCGACGCCGCGGTGGAGCCGGAACTGGATCTGCAGCAGTCGTGAGGGATGGCTGCCGTGCGCTATTCCAGCGGGATGCGGCCCTTGTTGCGGTCGAGCCACTGTTCGAAGGTCTGCAGTGACGGGTAAAGCGCGCGGGATACGTCCAGGTCGCGGGCGCTGCAGAAGTAGGCGTTGAAATCGCGCTTGAACTGGAACATATTGCCCAGGTCATCGGCCCCCGGGAAGCCGAAACTGCGATAGACTTCCGGCGTCACCGCGTTGTAGCCCACCTCCTGGCCCAGGGCCTTGGTGAGGGCGTCCGCCATCTGGCGGCCGGTCAAGTGCCCGCCGGCGATGCCCACCGTCTTGCCGATGTAGCGGCCGCCTTTCTTGAAGATGCCGTAGGCGCACCCGCCGATATCCCCCGCCGCGATGCCCGGCAGCTTCTTGTCATCCATGGGCAGGGTGATGGCCAGTTTGCCGTCCGGGCCTTTCTTGGGGCCCATGCCGAAGTGAATCAGGTTGTCCCAGTAGAACGATGTCAGCAGGAATGTCGTTGGCGCTCCGCTTCTGGTGAACAGGTGATTGGCCTCGCCCTTGGCATCGAAGTGCGGCACCTTGTACTTTTCCATCAGCGTGGGCATGCGATTGTCGTCAAGGCGTACCCACTTGCGCGTGTCTTCCAGCGTGGACCAGATGACGTGCTGCACGCCAGCGTCTTTTGCCGCCTGGGCCAGGTTGGCCGCCTGGGCCAGTTCCTTTTCCGGCGAGAAGTGTTCCCAGTAGTTGGTGACGCAGTACGCCCCGTGGGCGCCGGTGAATGCCTGTTTCAGGCTCTCCTGGTCGTCCAGATCCGCCGCGACGACTTCCGCGCCGAGTCGCGTGAGTTCCTTACCCTTGTCCGATTGAGGATTGCGTGTGACCGCGCGCACGCGATACGGGCTATCCGCGTCGTTGAGGATGGCATGAACCAGACCGCCGCCCTGCGCGCCGGTTGCTCCTATGACAGCGATAATCTTCTTTTCGGCCATGATGGTTCTCCTGGGTAAGTTGCGCGGTCAGCGTGTTTCGAGCCGGTTCAACGAGACAAACTAAGCTGTTGGGTGAGGCGTGATGAGCTTGGCGAAATGGTAACCGGTGATGCGCAAGTCCTCACGCTGGTAAAAACGATGCGCGTCTTTTCTCTGAATCCCCGAATCCAGATGAAACTGACTGCACCCGTTGGCCGCAGCATACTCCGTGAGCCAAGCGAGAAGCGCGGCGCCGTGTCCATGGGATCGCCGCGTCGATAGCGTAACGAGATCATCGACGTACAGGAAGCGCCCCCACGACAGGCTTTCTCCCTGTCTGAAACCCGCCGCAGCCACCGGTCGCCCGGACTCCTCAATAAACACCAATATGTAGCCCGACTTCTCGAGTGCCCGCACCCGTGGGACAAATGATTCCTCGGGGATGTGTGGGCGCAGTTCCCGGATAACCGCATAGCAGGCGGCGATTTGATCGTCTGATTTTGCGATATGGATTTGCACGGGATTTTGCCTGCGTCCTGTAATGGCCGCGAACCACTTCCTGCCGAACAGGGCTGGATCAAGGGTTTCTAATGGTTCACATGCGGCATAACATACTATAGCTCACATTTACCTTCCAAGCGCAGTCACTTGGGGGGCTTTTCTTTTCTGTTGTTTATCATTGTCGGTTTGGTTTGATGAGCGACGGCTATATCAGTGTCGACTGTCATCCGAGTCCGGCTTCATACGGCTGCTTTGAGTGCTTGCAGCGCGGCCTGCAGCGCGGGCTTGATGGTCGGGTGTTGGACGATATCGTCTTCACCGAGACCGTAGCCGAGCATGGCGATAGTAATACACGCCTCATCGACAAGCCGCGCCGACATGGTGGAGATAATCTCCCGCAGCGCGGCCTGGGCATGGGTCGCCCGCGGCGAGGCATTCAGCAGCGCCACCGGTTTGTTGACGAAGGATTCGTTGCCCACCATCCAGTCCAGTGCGTTTTTCATCGCCCCGGTGACGCCGTGGGCATATTCCGGGCTGGCGATGAGCAGCGCCTCGGATGCCAGTATTTGATTGCGCAGGGCCGCCACCGGCGCTGGCGGCGCGGACTCGATATCCGGGTTGAACAGGGGGAGGTCGCCGAGGCCGTGATACAGGTCTACCTTGATGCCGGGCGGCGCGATGCGTGCCACCGCGCGCAGCAGGGCGCTGTTCAGCGACGCCTTGCGCAGGCTGCCCGAGATGGCGAGAACATTCATACTGTCTTGCCCCGAGACGTTGCTCGCCAGAACACGGCCGGCTATGCCTTCTTAACAAACTCCGACTTAAGCTTCATGGCGCCGATACCGTCGATCCGGCAGTCGATGTCATGATCGCCGTCGACAAGGCGGATATTTTTGACCTTGGTGCCCACCTTGACCACGGAGGATGAGCCTTTGACCTTCAGGTCCTTGATGACCGTGACGGTATCCCCATCATTGAGAACATTGCCGTGGGCGTCAGTAATAACACGCATGTTATCGGCGCTCTCGAGCACCGCGTCTTTTCCCCATTCATGGGCGCATTCCGGGCACACATACATATTCCCGTCTTCGTACGTGTATTGTGAGGCACATTTCGGGCATTTCGGAAGATCACTCATGTTGTGTTCCGCTTTAATATGGTTGGCGAATGCTTCAACGCAGTGGGTTGATTTTGCGCCGGATGAATTGAACCGGACCCAATGTCTGGCCGTGCCTTTCTCTGATGAGCGCCTATCTTAGCAAGAACCGCGATCCGACCCAGTTTCTTTATTTCATTTCGAAGACCACCGATACCCTGTAGGTCCTGTCTTCCAGCCCGGGTTCAATCTGCGGCGCGCCGGCGTAGGCCGGCGCCATCAATGCGGCGCGTGGGCCGAACTCAATTGGGCTTGCGGATTGGTCGGATACGCACACCGCGTCGCCGAGGGACTGCTTGGACAGCGCGGCCAGGGTCTCGGCCTTGGATCGCGCGTCCTGGAATGCGAGCTCGAGCCCGTGTTTGCGTACCGCCGTGTCGTCCGCGACGTAGAACTGCAGACCGCCGGTGAGGTTGGCGCCGGCATCGATGGCGGTTTGAATCAGGTCACCGACGGAGGTGATGTCGGCGCGCGTCACGGTGACCTGGCTGCTGACCATGAAGCCGCGCGCCTTGTCCCTGCTCGCCGGGATCGTACTGATATTGAACTGGGAGGTCTGCATCTCCTCGGCCGCGACGCCTTTTTTCTTCAGGGCGGCGATGACCTGGTTGATGCGGGACGCGTTGGCCTCGAACGCCGCGGTCACCGAGAGTCCGTGGGTCTGGACCCCCACCGAGAAGGTGACGCGGTCGGGCTTGATATGTTGAACCGCCGTCCCGCTGACGCTGATGCTCCTGCCCGTGCCGGAAGAGCACAGGTTCTGCTCGCCATAGGCGGGCGCGATGACCATGAGGGCCAAAGCCGTACATGCAGTTAAGCGCATGGGTCCTCCGTGTAAAGTCGCTGTTCAGCCACGGGCAATTGTCACGCCGTGTCCTGCCCGTCGTATGCCCGCTGCAGGGCCGCGATATCGAGCTTTTTCATCTGCAGCAGCGCCTTCATCACCCGGCGTGAC
>CAYXAX010000075.1:0-12029 GCA_964463055.1 uncultured Gammaproteobacteria bacterium
GGTCGGTGCTGTTGGCGGTCATGGACAGGGTGAAGATGGCCATGAGCATGGCGGGTTCGGCCAGGGAGGCCAGGGTCATTTCCCTGGACGCCCCCATACCGCCGAAGGCGGTACCCACGTCCATAGCCCCCAGGGCGAGGAAGAATCGCACCATGGCGAGGAATCCCACCAGTACAATGACATCGGCGATGGCGGCGGTTGCGGTGTGCACTGCGATGAGCGGAATGATGGCGGCGGCCAGGGTGGTCATGGAGAACACCACGTAGGGTACGGCGCGGAACAGGGTCGAGGCGTTTTCCGCCACCACCACCTCCTTGCGCAATAACTTGGCGAGGTTCAGATAGGGTTGCCAGACTGGTGATGCACGGCGGTTCTGCAGCCGGCACCGGACCTGATTGATCCAGCCCGACAGCAATGGTGCGCAGGTCACGAACAGGGCGGTCTGAAACAGGGCAAGCAGCCACGCGGTGGCGTTCATGTGATCAACCACAAGAGTATCAACAGGGTAAAAAATGAATACGCCAGATAGGTGCGTACATTGCCGCCCTGGATCCTGCCCATATACCGCGCCATCGTCCACACCAACCGGGCCACCGGCTCATACAGAGATCGCCACAGCCTGTCCTTGATGAGCAGTTGATAGCGCAGGCCCGCCGGCGCCGCTTCCGGGGCGGCATCAGTTTCGACACTCTCTTCCACGATCCATACCGGCTTGAAGATGCGCCGGATGGGCATGGAAAACGCGGCGGCGGTGTACTGCATGCGCGGGCTGAGCGGCCCGAACCCGCAGTCCCACGGCGCAACCCGGCGCGGCGGCTGTTTCCCGCCGCGGTGCAGGAGCCAGTAACTCAGCCCCCAGGCGGCGGCGATACCGGCCAGCACCAGGGGCGCACCGTAGGAGGCCACCTGGGGCGAGACAGGGGTTAGCCACAGCCAGCCGTGGGCGGTGGCGCTGGGCAGGCCGGCGCCAAACAGGGCCACGGGCACGGCATTCAACCAGTTGATGAAGACCGTGGGCAGAACGCCCAGCAGCAGGCACAGCACGGCCAGCATCCCCTGGGCGATGCGTATGCCGGCGCTGGCCTCCCGCGCCGAACGCATGTGACGGCTGCGGGCCTGTCCGAGAAAGGCCACGCCGAATACCTTGACGAAACAGGCAGCGGCCAGGGCGCCGGTGAGAGCAAGGACCGCTGCGCCGATGGGAATGAGTATGCGCAACACGCCGTTGTCCAGTATCGGCGCCTGCAGCGCGGTCTGGAACGTGAGCCACTCGGAGACAAACCCGTTGAACGGCGGCATGGCAGAGATGCTGAGGCAGCCGACAAGGAAAAATCCCGCAGTGTACGGCATGCGGTGAATCAGGCCGCCCATGCGTTCCAGGTCGCGTTCATGACTCTGCTGCAGGACCGCGCCGGCGCCGAAGAACAGCAGGCTCTTGAAGACGGCGTGGTTGAGACAGTGGTAAAGGGCGGACACGAAGGCGAGGCCGCCCTGCACCGCGTGGCCGCTGCCTAAAAAGATCATGCTCAGGCCCAGGCCCATGAAGATGATGCCTATATTCTCCACCGAGGAATAGGCCAGCAGACGCTTGAGGTCGTGCTGCATGAGGGCGTAGAGGATACCGAACAGCGCCGACGCGCCGCCCAGTCCCAGGCATACCAGTCCCCACCCCCATTGAGGATCGCCGATCAGGTCGAAGATCACTCTGATGAATCCATAAACCGCTACCTTGAGCATGACACCGGACATGAGTCCCGAGATGATGGACGGTGCGGTGGAGTGGGCCTCCGGCAGCCATGCATGCAGCGGCACCAACCCGCCCTTCATGCCGAACCCGAACAGCGCCAGGCCGAAAGCCACCGCGCCCCACGTCGGAGATAACTGGGCGGCCCGCATGGCGTCGAAGGTGAAGCCGCCGCCGAACCCGGCCAGCACGCCAAAGCTGAGGAGGATGGACAATCCGCCGATCTGGGCCATGAGCAGATACAGAAACGCCGCCTGGCGGTTGGCCGCCTGCTCGTGTTGGTAGGCCACCAGGAAGTAGCTGGACAGCGACATGACCTCCCACGCCACCATGAACAGGAATGCGTCGTCGGCCATGACCACGCCCAGCATGCCGGTGACGAACAGCCCGGTGAACACGCCCAGGACCGAAAGCGGGTCGCGGCCATGCTCGAACTCGCGCACGTAAGACGGCCCGTAGCACGCGGCGGCGGTGACCACTGTACCGATGAGCAGCAGAAAAAAGCCCGACAGGGCATCCACCCTCAGGTGCCATCTCAGCCACGGGAGACCCAGGGGCAGTGTCGCATGCACTGCCTGCCCGCCGCCCAGGGCAATGACGCCGCCAGTGATTGCACAGACACCCGCTGCACCGAGCAATGCAAACGTGCCGCGGCGCATCAGCGTCGGGTAGCGTTCGGCGGGCAGGGCGATGAGCGCGGACAGCAGTGAAAGAACGGCGGCGAAATAGGCGAACGATAGTGCCAATGGTGTCTACTCTCTGCTCCCGATGGGACGATTGCAGCCCCTGCCGCGCGGTGGATCACGCCGGTACCGGATCAATGGTAGTACTTTTCTTTGCCGGGCGGCGGGCATTTTTATCCGTCAGAGTAATCTATCATGCACATGGTTGTCATGATTTCGATCAAACCGTCACCGCTGTCGAGCTTTCAGGCAAAGGGCAAGCGGCGTTCGGTGTGGAATCTCTGGCACGGGCTTTGCCATTACACTGCGGTATGTTTAAATGACTTATCCAAGCGCCGCGGCGCATCGTCGAGGCAAAGCCAATCGGTAAAGCAGGGGATGGCCCCAATGGAAACACGCCAGCGTCCCAACAGCATACCCGTCATCGCCTGGTCGTGGATCATCGGCGGCGTGTTGATGCTCGTTCTCGGCATCATCACCCTGGCCGCCGTACCGCGCATGTCGGAACTCATGTCCCAGGTAGGCGGCCAGCGCCACATGTCGGCGTCAATGGGAATCAGAATGGCTGTATCCAACTACATACTCTGGCTGACACTGATCCAATCCGCCCTGTCCGTCGCGGCCGTCTTTGCCGGCATTTATTTCCTCAGGCTGCGCGCCTGGGCCAGGGGAGTGCTTGAGCTGCTGAGCTGGCTGACACTGTTTTCCGTGGTTGCCATGGGGTTCATCTGGTTTCCCTTATGGATGGCCGCCAGCGATGACCTTCTGCCGCGGGACGGCTCCGTAGACCTGCACAGAGTCAAAATGATCGGCACCGCGGCGGGTGGGGTCGTCATGGTCATCGCTGCCATCCCGCTGATGGCCATGATCAGGTCCCTGCGCGGCAAGGCGGTGAGAGAGGCTATGCTGCCGGCTCTCGGCAAGGCCGTGAGGTGACGTCATGGCGCACCAGCCGCAGGCCCGGAGCAGGGAGCGTAAGGTTAATGAAATCTACGAATGGTTGCATATCGTCAATGATTTTTTGATCGGTATCTATTTCCTCGTCGGCAGCGTGTTCTTTTTATATCCGGACCTGAAAGTGGCGGGAATCTGGTTGTTCATCATCGGCAGTGGCCAGATGCTCATGGGGCCGCTGCTGCGCACCCTGAACAAATTTTACGCCCGCACCATCCGCAAGAAAGTGCTGCACTGGTAGCTGCACCGGGAAGCCGGGGCCCGCGCTGCCGCTCCCTGTGCTCCTCTCGGACCGGTGATTGTGCTACATTCATGCAGGTCCCGGGCGGGGTGACCGTCGCATTTGGTCGGGGTTGTGATAGAGACGGTCGTGCGTCGTACCGTTTTCAGGTGTCCGCCGCATAGTTGGCGCATCGATTGCGCGGCGGAGTGTGTTCAGGTCAATGCGCAGATCAGAGAGAGTTCATCAAGATGAATATATATGTGGGTAATCTCCCTTACTCCATGACCGAGGATGAATTGCGGGAAATGTTTTCCCCTTATGGCGCGGTAACCAGCGCCAGCATCGTCAAGGACAAGTTTTCCGGTCAGTCCAAGGGTTTCGGCTTTGTCGAAATGTCGACCCAGGCGGAAGGCGAAGAGGCGGTCAAGCAACTCGACGGCAGATCAGTCAATGGCCGAGCCCTTAAGGTGAATCAGGCCCGTGCCCGCGCGGAACGTCCCCGCGGCCCAAGATACTGAAACGCCGCGGGGCGCCAGGGACCGCTGAGTCCACGTCTCGGTGCATGCTCGATGCCTTCCGGCACGAGCCTGGGCTGGTGACTGCGCCGTGTTGGGGCGGGATCATGCCAGCTTTTCGTGCATCGCGCCGGGCGACCGCCGCATTGGCGCAGTCAATGTTGATTATTAGGGAAGTTCTGATAGATTTCTTCGACATCATTCCGGCTTGCGCCGGCGGAACCCGCAAGCCGCCGAGTTAAGTGCACCGGACGCCGGGTTACGCTGCGCCGGAAATGACGGTTTTTCAGGGGTTACGAGGATAGGCATTGCAGAAGGTGATATGAGCGAACACAAAAATAAAATCATGTTTATTTTTCCCGGCCAGGGATCCCAATATAAGGGGATGGGCAGTGATCTGTGTCAGGAGTTTGCGGTTGCCAGAAAGGTTTATGACCAGGCGGGCGACGCCCTCGGCTATGACATCGCCGAGTTGTCTTTTCATGACAGTGAAAACAAACTCGACAGCACTGTCTATACCCAGCCGGCGGTGCTGACCCATTCCATCGCCTGCCTGGAGGTATTCAAGGACCTGACACAGGGTACTGTGACGGCCGCTGTCGGCGGCGGACACAGCCTTGGCGAGTATTCCGCTCTGGTCGCCGCAGGCGTACTCTCCCTGTCCGATGCATTGAAGCTGGTGCAAAAACGGGGTGAGCTTCTGAGCCAGTACGGCCGCGGTCTGATGGCGGCCTTTTCCATGGATGCCGAGACCTTGAAGGAGATCGTGCCGCGCTTTTACTGCGAGATCGGCGGTTGCAACGTACCGGATCAAACCGTGGTCGGCGGTGCAAGACAGGACCTGGAGGGACTCATCGCCTACGTCCAGGAGCACCACCGGGCGCGCGCCACGCTGCTTAATGTGGAGGGGGCGTTTCATACCTATCTCATGGCCGCCGCGGCTGAGTCATTCCGCCCTTATCTGGACGCGGCGAGCTTTGCGGCGCCGCAATTTGACGTGCTGTCCAACTACACCGGAAAGTACCACCCCGCCGATCCCGATACCATCAAGGCCAACCTGTTTTTCCAGATATTCAACCCGGTGCGCTGGATCTGGGGCATGCAGTACGCGCTGAACGACGGGGTCGACGGTATACTGGAGTTCGGCGGCGGCATCGGATCAGGCGAGACACCGGCGGACAAGCGCCCCAATCTGGCAAGTATCACCAAGAAGGCGCTCAAGTCCGTGAACAGCCGCGCCGCCTACACGCCGGTGATCAACGCCGTGACCCTCAAGGAGGCCAAAAGCCTGCTTGACGCCGCTTAAGCTCATCTCGGTGCAGGGAGGTTAGTGCCATCGGTGAGGCGTCGTGCGGCGACATATTCTGCGACATGATGTGCATGTTGTTTGCATGGTAGTGGTCTGTGCATGAAGGGAGTCTCATTTCGACAGTTGATCCGCGGGTGTTAAGGAATACAGACAGATGCTGCCCATAAGCAGAAAAGCCACCGTGTGGCCGGGGCGTCCCTATCCCCTGGGCGCCACCTGGGACGGGGAGGGTGTCAACTTCTCGCTGTTCTCGGAGCATGCCGAAAAGGTCGAGTTGTGTCTGTTCGATGCCCGCGGCAGGCGTGAGCTGGAATGCATCGACATGCGCTGGCAAACGGACCAGGCCTGGCACTGTTATCTGCCGGAGGCGCGTCCGGGCCTGTTGTATGGTTACCGCGTTTATGGCCCTTATGCCCCGGAACACGGACACCGGTTCAATCCCCACAAGCTGTTGCTGGACCCGTACGCCAAGGACATCTTCGGCCAGATCCGCTGGAGCGATGCCCAATTCGGCTACCGTGTGGGCAACCGGCGTGAGGATCTGTCGTTCGACAAACGCGACAACGCCGCGGGCATGCCAAAGTGCCGGGTGGTGGATACGGCCTTTACCTGGGGCGACGACAAGCGCCCCCATGTCCCCTGGCACGAGGCCATCATCTATGAGTTACACGTAAAGGGGTTTACCATGCGCCACCCGGGCATCCCGGAACCTCTGCGCGGCACCTACGCCGGGCTGTCCTGCCCGCAGGCCATCGAACACTTCAAGCGCCTCGGCGTGACCACCATTGAGCTGATGCCGGTACACAGCTTTATCGATGATCGTCACCTGGTCCAGCGCGGTCTGCGCAATTACTGGGGCTATAATTCCATCGGCTACTTTGCCCCCGACATGCGCTATTCGGCCAGCGGTGAACTGAACGAGTTCAAGACCATGGTGAAGTGTCTGCACTCCGCCGGGTTCGAGGTGATCCTTGACGTGGTGTACAACCACACCGGCGAGGGCAACCACATGGGGCCGACCCTGTCGTTTCGCGGCATCGACAACCGGGCGTATTACCGCCTGATGCCTGATGATCCCCGTTATTACCGGGACTATACCGGCTGCGGCAATACCCTGAACATGATGCATCCCCGCGTGCTGCAATTGATCATGGACAGCCTGCGCTACTGGGTACAGGAGATGCACGTGGACGGTTTTCGCTTCGACCTGGCTTCGGCCCTGGCCCGGGAACTCCACGAGGTGGACCGCCTGGGCGCCTTTTTTGATGTGATTCACCAGGATCCGGTGCTGTCCCAGGTCAAATTGATCGCCGAGCCTTGGGACCTTGGCGAAGGCGGCTATCAAGTGGGAAATTTTCCCATCGGCTGGACAGAGTGGAACGGCAAGTATCGCGATACGGTACGCGCCTATTGGAAGGGCGAGGGCGGGGTGATCGGCGAACTGGCCTACCGCCTGACGGGTTCCAGCGATCTCTACGAACACGGCGGGCGCCGTCCCTATGCGAGCATAAACTTCGTCACCTCTCATGACGGTTTCACCCTCAAGGATCTGGTCTCGTACAACCAGAAACATAACGAGACCAACCTGGAAGACAACCGGGACGGCGATAATCACAACATCAGTTGGAATTGCGGTGTGGAGGGGGTCAGTGATGACCCGAAGATCAATGCCCTGCGGATCAGGCAAAGGCGCAATTTCATCGCTACGCTGTTTTTATCCCAGGGTGTCCCGATGCTGGTGGCGGGGGACGAAATGGGGCGCACCCAGGGGGGTAACAACAACGCCTACTGCCAGGACACCGAGCTGAGCTGGCTCGACTGGGATCTCAGCCAAGAGGACCGGGAGCTGCTCGAATTTACCCGGCGCATGATCAGGTTGAACAAGAGTCACCACGTGTTCCGCCGCCGCCACTTTTTTCAAGGCCGGCGCATCAAGGGCACCGATATCAAGGACATCACCTGGCTGACGCCGGAAGGCCTGGAGATGACCGACGAGCAATGGCATCACGCCTCCGCGCGCTGTCTGGGTCTGTGGCTGGTGGGAGATGCACTGGAAGAGGAAGACGAGCTCGGCCGGCCGATCGTGGATGACTCCTTCCTGCAGCTGTTGAACGCGGGCGCGGAGGATGTCATGTTCAGGCTGCCCGGCAAACCCGGCGTGCTGTGGCGTGTTATGGTTGATACCTCCTGGTCCGCCGATATGCCGGGTGATACCTATTATTACCAGGCCCAGGAGAGTTATCCATTGCAGGCCCGTTCACTGGCGTTGTTCATGCAACAGGAATCGCCGAGTATTTGATCCATGCCGACAGGCGCCTAACAGGGTGGATAGGTGACCGAATCCGCCCGCCGGGGGCGAATTATGAATTATAAGTTGATATCGGTTCTCGCTCTGACCATCGTCGTGGTTCTGTTCGTTGTGCAGAATACGGGGGTGGTGGAAATTCGTTTTCTGTTTTGGAAAATGGCCATGTCCCGCGCCCTGGTGATGTTGTTTGTGCTGATTGTCGGTGTCATCGCGGGGTGGTTGCTGCACGGCCATTTCAAGCGCAAGCGCTGACCGCCGCCCATCCCAGCGTAGGGATGAAGGCGGGCCGGCGCCTTACCTGGCGGCGGGAGTGAATCCCTGGGCTTTAATGAGCTGCGCCGCTTCGCGTGAAACGGCATAGTCGATGAATCTGCGTGCCAGGCCTTGCGGCGCGAAACGTGTCACCAGATTCAGTGTCCGCACCATGGGGTACAGCCCGCGGCGCACGTTTTCCGCGGTGGCGGAGACGGAGTTCAGCGGCAGCGGTTTAACGGCAGTTCCTAGTTTCATCATGCGTTGAGCGGTACTCAGTGAGGCATAGCCGATGGCATTGGGGTTGCCGCCCACGGTCCGGATGACTTGTTCATTGTAGCCCGTGATCAATCCGTCCGCGAGATCGGCGCTGTTGAGACCGAAATGGTTGAGAAACACCGCCAGGGCCGAGCTCCCTTCCGCGGTGTTGATGGTTTCAATGGCGGCATCGTTCCCGCCCGCGTTATTCCAGCGTGTGATTTTTCCGGTGAATATGGCGACAATCTGTTGGTCGGTCAATGCGGTGACCGGGTTGTCGGCATGGACGATGACGGCGAGGCCGTCACGGCCGAGGGTGAACCATTTCATGTCTTTTTCCGCTGGGGAGGGGTTGCGGGAGATCATGCCGATATCCGCCGTACCCTGTCTTACATCCGCGATGCCCTGCAGTGAGTCATTGACCTGTATGGCGATTTGGGCCTCGGGGTGCAGAGACTGGTAGCGTTCCACGATGTTCTGCATCAAGGGCGCCATAGTGCCGGAGCCGGACACGATGAGTTGCTCGGACTCCACCGGTGCCGTATTGAGCGCATACCAGATAATCCCGGAGACGACGCCAACCACGGCGATAATCAGTAGCAGCTTTTTCATGGGTGTACGCTTTACATCCTGCGGCGGGAGCGGTCGACGTGTGAGGCGGGTCTGCTTCGATTGCGGCCGGTCGGTTTAATTGCCGGTATGGATCATTGGGAGATGCATCATGCAGTCGCTTTGGTCAATTTTTCCTGGAGTTCCTTGAGATTTTTTTGATGGGTGATGATGACCACTTCATCGTCGGACTTGATGGTGGTCTGCTCATCGGGGACGATGAATTTTTCGTCGCGATACAGGCAGATTACCCGGCTAAGGTCGGGTAGGGCCAGCTCGCTCAAGCCGCCTTCCTGTTCCTTGGTTGCGATGAATGAAAATATTCGTGCATCATCACGGATCATGGTGGACAGCTCAAGCAGGTCGTGACCTTCGAACATATCGGCCAGATAGCGGCCGATGGTGCGGGACGGGATGATGGTGTCCTCCAGGCCAAGTTCCGTGCAGATGTGCTCGAACTCGGAGTCGACGATCTTGGTGACGACACGCTTGAAACCCAGCGAGCGGCCGACGAGGCTGGCGATGATATTGGTCTGATCGTTTCCCGTGAGACAGAAAAGTACGTCCGTCAATTCCGGATTGGCCTCGCGCAGCAGCGCCGGCTTGGTGCCGTCGCCGTGCAGGATGCCGCAGTCCAGCTCATTGGGGAGGCTGGTGACGACATCCTTGTCCGCGTCGATAATGACCACTTCGTGACTGCGTTTGAGCAGCAGCCGCGCGGTCATGACGGACAGGGAACTGGCTCCTATGAATACTGCCCTCATGTTGATTCCGTCCGATTACCGATCCAGGTCTTGGGATACAATACTACCAATAAGGCGATCACTTCCAGTCTCCCCAATAGCATGTCGGCGCACAGAACCGACTTCAGGACCGGCTCCAGCGTATGCCGGGTGATTCCAGTTGACAGCCCGACGGTGCCGGTGGCGGAGACCACTTCGAACAGGCTGTTGAGGGGCGCATAGCCATAGGCGACGAATGCGAGCCATGATACCACCACGACGATGGCGAATAATATGATCAGCAGCAGCGCCCTGATCATATCATCCTCCGCCAGGGGTCGGCCGCCAAGCCTGTTGGGGACCACCGCATGACTGGCCAGGGCCGTGCGATTCAGCGCCAACTGAATGAGACGCAGCACGATGAGCAATCGCAGTATCTTGATGCCGCCTGCCGTGGAGCCGATGCAGCCGCCCAGGGCCATGGAAAGGATAAGTGCACACTTGGCCGCCGGACCAAGTGCATTGATGTCCATGCTGGAAAAGCCGGCGGTAGTCTGTGCCGAGACGGCGGTGAATACCGTATGTGCCAGTGTCTCAAGGCGAGGTGTCCCCGCCGTCTCCGGCATAAAGAACCATAATAAAGTGATGCTGACCAGAATCGCGGCGACCAGGCCGCGCAGTTCCACATCCCCCAGCACCTTGCGCCAGTCACGGCGGAACAGGTGGTAGTACAGCACCAGCGGTACTGCACCGAGCAAGGCAAACAGGAGGACACAGTACCGCGCCTCCCAGCGGACGGGCGCGGCCAGTCCGCCGTCGGCGGGGGAAAAGCCTCCCGTAGACACCGCTGCGAGCATATAGTCCACAGCGGTAACGGTGTCATGGGTAAACGGTCGCAGCAGTAAGATTGCCGCCACTGTCAGGCAGAGGTAAACGGCGACGATGCGCCGCGCGTAGGCGCGCGCCGTTGTCACAAGGTTTTCTCCGCTGATGGGTTCGGTGAGCTGGCGGTTTGCGATATGGTGGCTCATGAGCAGGGCGACCGAGAGCACGGCGATGCCCAGCCCGCCGAACCACTGCATCCAGGCGCGCAGGAACAGGAATGTATGGGAGCGCCCGTCCAGTGTCGGCATAGCCGAGAGCCCGGTGGTCGTGACCGCCGATATTGCCTCGAACAAGGCGTCTTGAAACGCCACGCCGTGCTCCATCAATGGAAAGGTAAGCAGCGCGGCGGAAATCAAAAACGTGCCGACGACCACCACCATTGCTTCATTGGCCTGTATTTGACTCGGTGGTGCCAACCTCGCGGCGGGTACGCCAGCCCCGAACAGTATGGCGATGACGGCGGCGAGACGTATGCTGGACCCGAATTCACCGAAAAGCAGGGATACGATCAGGGGCGCCAGTGTGAGCAGCGCCAGCATGATCATCAGCTGCCCAAGGTATTTCGCCACGACCCGGGGGCGTACGGCGTAGGTAAGAGGAGAGAGATTTTCCGTCATTGGCTTGACAGCGACGTGCGATGCGTTCCAATAGGCACTGATGTGATGGTTGCAGAGTTGCAAAGAGTCTGAGTGTTGATTTGACGGAAATCAAGCGATATAGCCTCGATTTGAGGGTATTATGGGGAAAATCACACATGGGGCATTCCGCCCCATGTGTGATTGATCATGGACCGATTCGGATCAGTCATGATTCGAAAGCGCTGTCAACGGTGGTCGTATGTCGCGTATGACATGACATCCGCTGTCACAATTGGGGAGGGAGATTGAATAGGGCGGCGGATCAGATAGGCACAGTCGTTGAGGCTCACGGTCCGGTGATGGCGGCGTGCAGAGAACTACCGCCGTTGCGCCAGGCCCTATGTACCTACTGGTCCCGGCGTTTATTTCTTCGAGGTCCATCAGCAGCTGGATGAGCACCATATACGCGCCGTAACGCTGCGCTGTCATTAGGTCAGTGCCCGACCTGGCGGCAACCAGATCGAAACCATCAGCCCCCCGTCCGGTTCGTTGCGAGCGGAGATCTCGCCACCGTGCAGGCGAACGGCGCGGTCGGCGATGGCAAGACCGAGGCCGTGACCGCCGCTGCCGCGGTCACGGTCGTGACCCACTCGAACAAAGGGTTCGAACAATCGCGGCAGCATATCTTCTGGCACACCCGGCCCATGGTCCCTGATGTGGAGGGCGATTCCGTCTTTTATGTCCGTGGCGTGTTCCAGGCGCAGTGTCACTGTCGTGTGTTCCGCAGTGTATCGCAAGGCATTGCGAACGATGTTTTCCACCGCGCTGTGCAGGAGTGCCGGGTTTCCATGCACCATGACGGCCCTCTGCGGGGCATCCAGGCTGACTTCACGGTGACGGGCGTGTGCCTCCATGGCGGCATCCGCTGTTACGCTCTGCAGCAGCTCGTTGAAGTCAACTGCTTCCATCTTCGGTGTCTGCACCCCGGA
>CAYXAX010000076.1:0-12028 GCA_964463055.1 uncultured Gammaproteobacteria bacterium
CCGCCTCGAGGATTGGGGCCGGCGTCAACTGGCCTATCCCATCCAGAAAGTTCACAAGGCGCACTATATCCTGATGAACCTGGAGTGCGATAAGGAGACCCTGGACGAACTGACCAACGCGTTCCGGTTCAACGATGCGGTCATTCGTCACATGGTCATCTCCAGAAAGGAAGCCGTCACCGAGGCGTCTCCCATGGCTAAGGCAAGGGATGAAAGAGGCGGCAGGGATGATGTGCGCGGTGACGATCATCGGCACGAGCCCCGCGCCGCCAACCAGGACGATGCGCAGGACGATGCACAGGGCGGTTCCGATGGGGATCAAAATGACGAGGCCGAATCCCCAGGGGATGCGGCGTAACCGCCGCGAGCGTGCCATACCGCAACCTATCAATCCGGATTTGAACTCATTGAGGAACGCACATGTCACCACCACGCTATTTTCGTCGCAAGAAGTTTTGCCGTTTTACCGCCGAAGGGGTGAAGGAAATTGATTATAAAGATATCGCGACCCTGAGAGGCTACATTACCGAAACCGGGAAAATCGTGCCCAGCCGTATCACCGGGACTCGTTCCCGCTACCAGCGGCAGCTATCGACGGCCATCAAGCGCGCGCGTTACCTGGCATTGCTGCCTTTCTGCGATTCCCATTAATACAGGGCGGCGCCCCCGCGAAGTAGCGTGGAGCGCGGTACTCGGGACGGATACCTGACAGCGTGTTCCGGGGGCTGCGCATGCCTGCCTTGATAGGGGACTGCAACAGCCATGAAGGACTTCATACACGCATTTGCGGCATATATCATGCGGGGTCGCGTTCAGGCCATGCTTGTCACCGCCGCGTGCGCAATTCTGTCCTTGCTGACGTTTCCCTTTGTGTTTCCCCTCGGTCAGCTGAGCGCTGCATGCGTGGCCTTGGTGACGTTGCGGCGGGGTGCCCTTGAGGGTGCCATAGTCATCGTCGGCGCGACACTTATAAGCGGCGGATTGGCCGCCGTGTCGGCATCGAACATCGACATGGTGATGAGCTTTGTCCTCATGTATGTGCTGGCGATCTGGGGCCCGGTGTGGCTGGTAAGTCTTGTATTGAGATATACGCGGGCGTTGGATCTGGCGCTTGTTTCGGCCAGTGTATTGGGTATAGTTATCGTCATCGCGTTACATTTGTATATAGGCGATGTAACGGCGTGGTGGACACAAATCCTGACCAAGACATTAGAGCCTGTGCTGCAGAGCGGTAAACTGTCCGCCGAGCAGGCCGACCGCCTGGTGGGTGAGATGGCCGGGCAGATGACCGGGTCACTGGCGGCGGGATTCGTGTTGGGGGTGATGACGAGTCTGCTTCTGGCGCGCTGGTGGCAGGCGATGCTCTATTATCCGGGCGGGTTTAGAAAGGAGTTCCATACCCTGCGCCTTAACAGGCACGTGGCGATCATCAGTGTGGTCATCGCCGTGTTGGGTTTTATACCGCTGGAAAAGATAACGGACGTATCTCACGATGTATTCATCGTGGTTATCGCCGCTTACATGCTCCACGGATTGTCACTGGCGCACAGCGTCGTGACGACCATGGGCATGCATACGGCGTGGTTGGCGGTCATCTACGTGATGATGTTATTTTTACCCCCGGTCAGGGTGTTGATGGCGGCGGCGGGTTTTGCGGACAGTTGGGTCAATCTGCGCACTCGCATCAAGCCTCCGGGCAGCCGCAGGGATTCCGGTAATAGCGGACAGGATTAGGGCATATTCAACCAATATCGATAAACAGGCAGCGGAGTACAAGCGATGGATGTCATTCTTCTAGAGAAGGTATCAAACCTGGGTGATCTGGGCGACGTGGTTTCGGTCAGGCCGGGTTATGGCAGGAACTACTTGATCCCCAACGGTAAGGCCGCCCCGGCGACCGATGAAAACCGTGCGGTATTCGAGGCGCGCAGGGTGGAGTTGGAAAAGGCGGCGGCGCAGACCCTGGCGCAGGCGAATGCGCGCAGGGAAAATCTCGAGGGCAAGACCTACACAATTACCGCCAAGGCGGGTGAAGAAGGCAAACTGTTCGGTTCCGTGGGACCGGCGGACATCGCCGATGCCATGACCGCCGCCAATGAGGCAGTGAAGAAGAGTGAAATTCGCATACACACCGGCCCGATCCGCCAGCTTGGTACTTACCAGGTAGAGATCTATCTTCACCCGGAGGTGAGCACCAATGTCTCGGTCGAGGTGGTTGCGGAACAGTAGAGGTATCGAATACGGTGAGACGGGCGCGATAAACCAAAACAGATAATCGGCGGCGCACGCCCATAGGGAAATAATGCCAGATACCGCCTCAATGCCACGCCAGGAATACGGCTCCTCCGCCATGGAGGCGTTGAAGGTGCCGCCACACTCCATTGACGCCGAACAGGCGGTCCTGGGCGGTCTCATGATCGACAACACCACCTGGGATCAGATCGCCGATGTCGTTACCGAGAATGATTTTTATCGGCGCGATCACCGCCTGATTTTCCGCGCCATCGGTGAGCTGGCCAATCAAGGTATCCCCTGCGACGCGGTGACCTTGTCCGAGTGGCTGGAGCGCCATTCCCTGCTCGAGGATGCGGGCGGTCTCACCTATGTCGGATTGCTGGCCAAGAACACACCGTCGGCGGCGAATATCAAGGCCTATGGGGGCCTTGTCCGTGAAAAGTCCGTCATGCGCCAGCTCATTCAGGTGGGCACCGAAATCAGCAATTGCGTTTTCAACGCCGAAGGGCGCAACAGCGGCGAGTTGCTGGACAGGGCTGAGAAGCTGGTTTTCGAAATCGCCGAGCAGGGCATGCGTGGGCGGCGTTCCTATGTGCCGGTCAAAGAGCTGTTGGTCAAGGTGGTGGACCGCATCGACAGCCTCTTTCAACAGGATAGCCCCTTCACCGGCGCCCCCACCGGGTTTTCCGATTTTGATGAGCTGACTTCCGGACTGCAGCGCTCTGACCTGGTGATCGTCGCCGGCCGTCCTTCCATGGGCAAGACCAGTTTTGCCATGAACATCGCCGAGCACGCTGTCATAAAACATAAGCTGCATACGGCTATCTTCAGCATGGAAATGTCCAGCGAACAATTGGTCATGCGCATGTTGTCTTCGCTGGGGCGCATTGACCAGCACAAGGTGCGCACGGGAAAACTGGACGATGACGACTGGCCGCGTCTGACCTCCGCCGTCGGCATACTTGCGGAGGCGCCGCTGTTTATCGATGACACACCGGCCCTGACTCCCACGGAACTGCGCTCGCGCGCGCGGCGCTTGAAGCGCGAACATGGCCTGGACCTGATTATCGTGGACTATCTGCAGTTATTGACGGTGCCCGGGACGCGGGAAAACCGCACTGCAGAAATCTCCGAGATCTCGCGCTCGCTGAAGTCGATGGCCAAGGAGTTGGATGTGCCGCTGATCGCCTTGTCACAGCTCAACAGAAGCCTGGAGCAGCGCCCCAACAAGCGGCCGGTGATGTCGGATCTGCGTGAATCGGGCGCCATCGAGCAGGACGCCGACGTTATCAGCTTCATTTACCGTGACGAGGTCTACAATGAAGACAGTCCGGACAAGGGCACGGCGGAGATTATCATCGCCAAGCAGCGTAATGGTCCCATCGGCACCGTCAGACTGACATTCCTCGGACAGTACACACGCTTCGAGAACTATATCCACGATATGTATACCGGCAGGGAGTTTGCATGACACGCGCCGCGGAGGCGTTCATCAATCTGCAGGCCCTTCGACACAATTTCCAGCGCGTGCGTGAATCCGCCGCCGGCAGCCGCATCATGGCTATCGTCAAGGCCAACGGTTACGGACACGGCCTGGCGCGCGTCGCCCAGGCTCTGCCCGGCGCCGATGCATTCGGCGTGGCCAATCTCGATGAGGCCGTCGTGTTGCGATCCGCGGGTGTCACACAGCCGGTGGTGATCCTCCAGGGTGTGATCGAACCCGCCGAACTGGAGGAGGCCAGTCGTTACGCTCTTGATATCGTCGTGCATCACCCCTGCCAATTGTCGTTGTTGGAACGGGCGCCAGTGAAGCGGCCGGTTCATGTCTGGCTGAAGGTGGACACCGGAATGCACCGCCTGGGTGTGGCGCCGCAGAGCGTACGCGCCGCCTGGCAACGCCTGCAAGACTGCCCCGGGGTCGCCAAACCCATGCGGCTCATGACCCACCTGAGTGATGCGGAAATCAGGTCCGCTGAACGCACCCGCGCGCAGCTGGCGTGTTTCAACACGGTGGCCGTTCCGCTGGGCGCGGAGTGCAGCGTCGCCAATTCAGCGGCGGTGCTGGCGTGTCCGGATGCCCACGGGGATTGGGTGCGTCCCGGGTTGATGCTTTATGGCGCCTCGCCGTTCAGCGACACTACCGCCGCAGACGAGGACCTGCGCCCGGTCATGACACTCAGGACACGCTTGATCGCAGTCAACCGCTTGAGAAAAAACGACCGTGTCGGCTATGGCGGCGAGTGGGAGTGTCCCGAGGACATGCCGGTGGGGGTGGCGGCGGTGGGCTATGGCGACGGCTACCCGCGTCACGCCGTGAACGGAACGCCGGTACTGGTCAACGGCAGGCGCGCGACATTGATCGGGCGCGTGTCCATGGACATGATCTGCATTGACCTGCGCGGGCAACCCGAGGCCCAGGTCAACGATGAGGTGGTTGTGTGGGGCGAGGGCCTGCCGGTGGAGACGGTGGCCGGCTATGCCTCAACCATCGCCTACGACCTGTTGTGTGGCGTTTCACAGCGGGTTCAGATAAAGACACAAGATTGATAACGCCGATTTTAAGGCTCGCGATCGCGACTTATGTCATAATACAAGCCAACCTGTATTGGCCAGTCAGAACAAGCAGTTGTGATAACGTCTCCTGCCACACCGACAGATCAAGGGTGTATTCCAACCGGGCCGGTGTTCATCATTCGGCGATTGCTCCTGAGCCTCATGGGCAAATCTTTGATAGTAATAAATAAATTAGAAAATCACGGGCGCTGGGTGACGGTCTTTGCCGTGCTTGGCCTTGTTTTCGCCGCTCTGCCTCTGCGTACCGCCAGCGCCAGCGCCACACCACAAGCGGCTCTGTGGATCACCAACGGCCCTGTCTATAGCACAGCGCTGAGCGGCGCAACCCTGTATGTCGGCGGCCAATTTAACTACGTCGGTCCGAACACCGGCGCCGGCGTCACCGTCAATACCATCAGCGGCGTGCCCAACCCCTTTCCGGTCATCGCCGGTCAGGTACGCGCCGCCGCCCCCGATGGGGCCGGGGGTTGGTACGTGGGCGGTACCTTTAGCGATGTGGACGGCTCGTCTACCTTCAGCAATCTGGTCCATGTCATTCCGCAGTCGCCGGGCAGCACCAATATGATCGTGGACAGCGCCTTTGCGCCCGTTGTCAGTGTGACTTCACCGGCCACGGCGAGTGTCGATGCCTTGCTGGTGTCGGGTACGACCTTGTACGTCGGCGGTACGTTCGACAGTATCAATGACGGGACAGGGGCTGTCACACGCAACAACATCGCCGCCTTCGATACCACTACCGGGAAGCTGATATCCACCTGGGACCCCAATGCCCAGAACGGCGGCGTGTCGGCCTTTGCACTATCCTCGGACGGTCTGACCCTGTATGTCGGCGGCGCCTTTGACCATATCGGCAGCGGCGGCGACGCCCGCAACGGTATCGCGGCGCTGGATGCGAACGTCGCCAACAGCGGCGCGGCCACCGCATGGGACGCCAACGCTGGCGTGGGGACGGTGGTCAATACACTGCTGCTGTCCTCCGGTACCGGACGCTTGTTCATCGGCGGGGCATTTTCCTCCATCGGTGCGCAGACCCGTAATAATCTCGCCGAAGTGGCGGGATCGGATGGCTCTTTGATAACCGCGTGGGACCCCGATGCCAACGCCGCGGTTAACGCCATGGTATTGAGCACGGATGGGAATTTTCTCTTCGTGGGCGGCGCGTTCAACACCACGACGTTGGGAACCATGGCCATCGGCGGCAAGCCGCGGGACTATCTCGCCAAGGTGGATACGAGCAGCGGCGCGGCCGACGATGCCTGGAAGCCCGCGGCCGACGGTGTAGTTCGTGCCATAGCGGCGCTGGGCGGTAACAGCCTGATGGTGGGTGGGGACTTCACCACTATCGATGGCAGCAAGCGTTTATATATTGCCAACATCGGCACAGCCTCGGGCAATGTGACGACATTGGATCCGAGCAGCGAGGCCTCTGTCCGGGTGTTGCAGCTGGCCGGCAGCGGTGGCGCCCTGTTTGCCGGCGGGGATTTTATCTCTCTGGGCGGCGCGGCTCGCAACAATCTGGCGGCATTGAGTACGGCAACGGGTGAGGCGACCAGCTGGAATCCGGATATCGATGACATTGTGCGCGCCATCGCGCCTTCAACCACGGCGATCTATATCGGTGGAGACTTCACTGCCGTGGGCGGGCACGCACGCAATCACCTTGCGGCGGTAGACCCGGTGACCGCGCAGTCGGTGGCCGGCTGGGATGTGAATGTCGACGCTACCGTCAACGCCCTGATCCTCGATGGCACCACACTGTATCTGGGCGGTGCGTTTACCCACGTCGGCTCGGATACCCGCAACCGCCTGGCGGCCTTTGATACCACCGGCATCGCACTGACATCCTGGGCGCCCAGCGTGGACAACGGCTCCGTGAAGGCCATGGCGCTGTTCAATGACGAGGCGCCGATGGTGTATATCGGCGGCGATTTTACCAGCGTCAACGGCACGACGCGCAACCGCCTGGCGGCGCTGGACGACTCGGGTGCGCTCATCACAGCGTGGAATCCCGACGTGGATACGGGGAGCAGCGTCATGGCCCTGGCCCTGTCCAATGTGACTGATGATGATGTGACGGATACCAATGACTCCAATGATGTCCTGCCCATTCTTTACGTCGGCGGGGACTTTACCCATATTGCCGGTGCGGCCAGCAAATATATTGCCGCAATTCAGACCGATATCAATACCGAAATCGCTACCCTTGTCACCTGGGATCCTGGTGCCAACATGGCCAACGCGCCGGTACACGCCCTCGCACTGTCGCCGGACAACGCACTACTGTATGCGGGCGGTGAGTTCACGGCGGTGGGCGATCAGAGTTCCCGCGTCGCGCTGTCGGCGCTGATCGCTGACAACGGTGACGCAACGTCCTGGGATCCGCAGCCGAGCGCGAGCGGTGTTGTTCGCGCCCTGGCATTGACGGCGACGGGCACTTTATATGCGGGCGGCGATTTCACCAGAATCAGCGGTGTACAGCATTATAGCCTCGCCGCCTTCGAGCCGCCCACGAGTATGGCCACCCCCGGCGGCGGTTCGTATAACACCACGCAAAACGTGGTTTTGAGCTGTACCGATAAAACCAGTACGGTTTGTACCGGCAATATCCTGTATTCCATCGATGGGAGTGTCCCCAGCATCGCGTATACCTCGGGGGTTCAGATTCCCATCACCAACCCCGGCGTGACCACGACCCTTAAGTTTTACGCCGCCGACAGCGAGGGCATGCGGGAAGGCATCAAGACGGAAAGCTATATCATCGATCAGTCCCCGCCCACCGTCTCGGCCAGTCCCAGGGGCGGGACGTATACCGCCATTCAGAATATCGTGCTCACCTGCCTGGATAGCGGCGGGTCCGGCTGCGCCGGCATATACTACACAAAGGACAGCACCACCCCGACAACGAACTCGACCCTGTATACCGCCGCGGTGTCGCTCGATAATAATACCGATCTGAAATTCATCGCAGTTGACGGCGCCGGCAACAGCAGCCCCGTGATGGAGGAACAATTCACCATCGATGCCTTCGCGCCCGTAACCACGCCGACGCCGCCGCCGTTGGTGTCACCCGCCAGTTATACCGTACCGCAGCTGGTGACATTGTCCTGCGACGATAAGGGCGGCTTTGGCTGTGCCGGGACCTATTACACCACCGACGGGACAACGCCCACCACGGCATCGACGCCGTATACTCAGCCCATCCTTATTAACCAGAACACCACCCTGAATTATTTTTCCATCGATAAGGCCGGGCACTCGGAAGCGGTAACGTCAGCCGTCTATATCATCCAGACGGGTATTGTGGTCACCAGCGGCGGGGGGCTCCTGTTACCGCCGTTATACTTGTTGGGGGCGTGGGGATTGTTTCTCGGCCGTATCGTGTATCTGCGCCGCCGCCGCCGCGCGTGAACCGCCCCCAGTGACGGAAGCACGTCAATAATGCATTGAGGTGCCGTGTTATGGCCAAAGCAAAACCCCTCTACCAGTGCAGCGAGTGCGGCGCCCAGGTCCCGAAGTGGGCGGGGCAGTGCCCGGAGTGCGAGGCATGGAACAGCCTTGGCGAGGTCGCGGTGACGCTCCCGCTGATCAAGGGCGCGCGGCTCACCGCCTATCCTGGAGAGGCACCGGGTGACCGCCTTACACCCCTGGAGGCGGTGGCTGCCGACCAGGAGACCCGCTACAGCACCGGCATTGAAGAACTCGACCGTGTCCTGGGCGGCGGCATGGTACGCGGTTCAGTGGTCCTGATCGGCGGTGATCCGGGCATCGGCAAGTCTACTTTGCTGCTGCAGGCCGCCGCCACCCTGGGACAGCGATTTTCGACTCTGTACGTCAACGGTGAGGAGTCACTGCAACAGGTGAGTTTGCGCGCCCAGCGCCTGGGCATTGCACGCAGCGGCATTACGCTGCTTGCGGAGACCCAGGTGGAGCGGGTGCTGGAAACGGCGCTGCGCAATCAACCGCGCGTACTGGTCATTGATTCCATCCAGACAATCTATACCGATGCCCTGCAATCGGCCCCGGGCGCCGTGGCCCAACTGCGCGACAGCACCGCACAACTGGTGCGTTTTGCCAAGCAGACCGGCACCACGGTATTTCTTATCGGTCACGTCACCAAGGAAGGCACCCTGGCGGGGCCCCGCGTTTTGGAGCACATGGTGGATACGGTGCTTTATTTCGAGGGTGACGGCAATAGCCGCTATCGTGTGGTACGCGCGGTCAAAAACCGCTTCGGTGCGGTAAATGAACTGGGGGTCTTTGCCATGACGGACAAGGGCCTGCGCGAAGTGAACAATCCCTCGGCCATCTTTCTGTCCCACCACGAGACCGAGATACCCGGCAGTATCGTCATGGTCACCAAAGAGGGCAGCCGCCCGCTGCTGGTGGAGGTCCAGGCGCTGGTGGCCGAGAGTCACCTGGGCAATCCGCGGCGCCTGTGCGTCGGGTTGGATCAGAACCGGTTGGTGATGCTGCTGGCTGTATTGCAGCGCCACGGCGGTATTCCAATGTACGATCAGGACGTATTCGTCAACATCGTGGGTGGTGTGCGCATCGCGGAGACCGCCGCCGATCTGGCCGTCCTGCTGGCCGCGGTGTCGAGTCTGCGCGGCCGGCCGCTGGCGCTGGGTACCGCGGCGTTCGGTGAAGTGGGTCTGGCGGGGGAAATACGCCCGGTGCAGAACGGTGTGGATAGAATTCGTGAGGCGGCTAAGCACGGCTTCAAGCGCATACTTGTTCCCAAGGCCAATGCGCCCAAGAAATCAGAGGAGAAGATTCAGGTGATTGGCATCGGCCGCCTGTCCGAGGCCATGGATATAATGAGAGAAGATTAAAAGATTAAGAGAAAAACCCCAGCGCAGTTTTAGCCTTTCAGACTTTTAATCTGATTTATTTCATTGCGACAGCAATGCAGATAAATCCCTCTCCAAAATGGTCTCGTCATTGACATTGAAGGCCACCAGGCGTTTCAGATGGGAAATGCTCTCGATGTCCATGTCCTCGCAGCGGAAGCCGATGACCGTCTTGCTGAAGTGCACCACCACCACGTTCATCTTGATCATGACGCCCACGCTGAGGAGGATTTCCAGCAAGAAGATCTCCCCGATGGTGCCTTCCCAATGCTCGGGGCGTTCAATGAGCGCGCCCTTGAGCGATATGTCGATGATTTTGCTCTGCCAATGAGTAGAGGCACCGATCAGACGGACCGGGGCGTCGAATGCCAGGCGGTGGAATCGTCTCTTGTCGTCCATAGGCGCAAAGTCTCTGCCGGTTTGTCTGTGTATATCGGCACCGGCGCGGAACATTTAAACTGCCGGTGGGGCCTGCCGGCCATCGTGGCCTGGCAATTAATTTCCCCTGTTTAATGGGGATATTATACAAGTCTGTTAGAGAAGTATATGCCGGCCGATCCCATGACGGGTGGGATGCAGTGGATCAGGCCAGCAGCCGCTGGAGGACTGATTCATAGACGGCTGTCAGCAGCTCCAGGTCACTGACACGCACGCATTCATTGGCCTTGTGTATGGTGGCGTTCACCGGGCCCAACTCCACGACTTGCGCACCGGTGGGCGCGATAAAGCGTCCGTCCGAGGTTCCCCCCGAGGTGGAAGCCCGGCAGCCCTCTCCGGTAACCTCGTGGATCGCCGCCGCCACCGCATCCATCAATGTCCCGGGTTGGGTCAGAAACGGCCGTCCGGAAAGTTTCCACGCCAGTGTGTAATCCAGTCCGCCCCGATCGAGAAGCTCGTGTACCCGATGCTGGAGTTTTTCGTGGCTGCTGGCGCTTGAGTAGCGAAAGTTGAACTTAACTTCCAAGGCGCCGGGAATCACATTTTCGGCATGGGCACCTCCATGTATGTTGGAGATCTGGAATGTCGTGGGCGGAAAGTATTCGTTGCCTTCGTCCCAGTGTTCGGCGCACAGTTCGGCCAGCACCGGCGCGGCGCGATGGATGGGGTTGTCGGCAAGGTGGGGATAGGCCACGTGGCCTTGGACGCCGCGCACCACGAGGGTGCCGCTCAGGGAGCCGCGGCGCCCGTTTTTGATGATGTCGCCGAGACGCCGCTCGCTTGTGGGTTCGCCCACGATACACCAGTCGATCTTTTCATCGCGCTTATTCAGCTCATCGACGACCTTGACAGTCCCGTTGACGCTGGGGCCTTCCTCGTCACTGGTGATCAGGAAGGCAATGGAGCCGTTGTGTGCCGGGTGACGCGTGACAAAACGCTCGCAGGCGACGGTCATCGCCGCGATGCTGCCCTTCATGTCGGCGGTGCCGCGTCCGTAGAGATAACCGTCACGCACCTCCGGTACAAACGGGTCAGTGGCCCAGTTTTCACGCGGTCCGGGCGGGACCACGTCGGTATGACCCGCGAACACGAACAGCGGTCCCCCGGTGCCCCGCCGCGCCCACAGGTTGGAGACGTCGTCAAAGGGCAGGCGTTCCACGGTAAAACCCGCGGCCGCCAGCCTCTTGGCCAGCAAGTCCTGACACCCGGCGTCCTCCGGCGTTACCGAAGGTCGCCGGATCAATTCGACGGCGAGGTCAAGCGGGTCGGCCACAACCCGGGACCCGAAACCCGAAACACGAAACTCCCCGGGCCGCAGTGGCCCAGGGCCTAATCCCGGAGCAGTTCATTAATTGAGACCTTGCTGCGCGTCTTTTCGTCCACCTGCTTGATGATTACCGCGCAGTACAGGCTGTGACTGCCGTCTTTCGCCGGCAGGGACCCGGGCACCACAACGGCGCCGGCCGGGACGCGGCCGTAGATGATTTCACCGCTGACGCGATTGTAGATCTTGGTGCTCTGTCCGATGTATACGCCCATGGAGATGACCGCGCCTTCCTCCACGATGACGCCTTCGACGATCTCGGAGCGGGCGCCAATGAAGCAGTTATCCTCGATGATGGTGGGGTTTGCCTGCAGCGGCTCCAGCACGCCGCCGATACCGACGCCGCCGGACAAGTGCACGTTCTTGCCGATCTGTGCGCATGAGCCCACCGTGGCCCAGGTATCCACCATGGTGCCGCCGTCAACGTAGGCGCCGATGTTGACGTATGAGGGCATGAGCACGACGCCGGGTGCGATATAGGAACCACGCCTGGCCGAGGCCGGCGGCACGACGCGCACGCCGCTGTCCCTGAACTCGCGCGGGTTGGCGTCGGCGTATTTTGCCGGCACCTTGTCATAGTAGTTGGTGAAACCGCCTTTCATGAAGG
>CAYXAX010000077.1:0-11835 GCA_964463055.1 uncultured Gammaproteobacteria bacterium
TAAGACTGCCGTACCCCCACTCGCGGCCCTTCGCGGTCCCCTTCCCCCAAGGGGACCGCATTTTTTTGTACCGCAGATTCTCATTCGCTGATTCGACAGCCGCCGGACCATGCGCTCTCAGAGGGCGCTCCGCGCCGATGGTGGAATACACGATTCACTTACCGTAAACTGTTGCCACCCTCAGTCAACGCGGGCGGGACGCATCATGGACTCAAAGACCATCGAGGATCTGGCCAAGCGGCTGTCCGCCGCCATACCGGACGGGTTGAAGGAACTGCAGCAGGATATGGAAAAAAACTTCCGTACAGTGCTGGAAAGCACCTTCACCAAACTGAACCTGGTCACCCGGGAGGAATTCGAAGTGCAAAAAGGCGTACTAGCCCGCACCCGTGCCAAAGTCGAGGCGCTGGAGGTGCAGGTCAAGACGCTCGAAGCCGCCCTGGCGGAGAAGGCGGCAAAACCGGGCGCGTCACATAAGAAGCATTGATAAAGAAGTACTAAGCTGACAATCACGGGGGAGCAGGAGCGCTTCCTCCTACGAGCCATGGAAGGCAGTCATGTCGTTGGCTATCGCCTACAGCCGGGCGCCGCTGGGCGTCAATGCCGAACAGGTCATCGTGGAGGTGCACCTGGCCAATGGTCTGCCGTGCCTGTCCATCGTCGGCCTGCCGGAGACGGCGGTCAAAGAGAGCAAAGACCGGGTGCGCGGCGCACTGCTCAACGGCAACTTCGAATTTCCCGCACGGCGCATAATCATCAACTTGGCGCCCGCCGACCTGCCCAAGGATGGCTCGCGCTACGACCTGCCCATCGCTCTGGGCCTGTTGGCCGCCTCCGGCCAGATAGAGCGCCAGGCACTACGCCACTACGAATTCGCCGGAGAGTTGGCCTTGAGTGGGGAACTGCGCCCCATCCACGGCGCACTGCCCACCGCCCTCGCCGCGCGGCGTGACGGGCGTGCCCTCATCGTGCCGGCGCAGAACGCCGATGAGGCCGCCATCGTCACCGACACACCCGTCTACGGCGCGCGCCACCTGCTGGACGTATGCGCCCATCTCAACGGGCGCCAATATCTGGAGAGGCACAGCCCGTCCGCACCGGACATTACTGACAGCGGCACCACGGATCTCGGCGAGGTTCACGGCCAGCACCACGCCAAGCGGGCCTTGGAAATCGCCGCCGCCGGCGGACACAACCTGCTGCTGATCGGTCCCCCCGGTACCGGCAAGAGCATGCTGGCCAGCCGCCTGCCGGGCATCCTGCCGGCCATGTCCGAAGACGAGGCCCTGGAAAGCGCCGCGGTATACTCCATCAGTCGGCGCGGCTTCGATGCCGGGCGCTGGCGCGCGCGCCCGTTTCGCGCCCCCCACCACACCGCCTCGGGGGTGGCATTGGTGGGCGGCGGCAGTTATCCCCGACCGGGCGAGATCTCCCTGGCCCACCACGGAGTCATGTTCCTGGACGAACTGCCGGAATTCGACCGGCGCGTCCTGGAGGTGCTGCGCGAACCCCTGGAATCGGGTCGCATCACCATCTCCCGCG
This sequence comes from uncultured Gammaproteobacteria bacterium, assembly GCA_964463055.1. Classification (GTDB taxonomy): domain Bacteria; phylum Pseudomonadota; class Gammaproteobacteria; order CAWJPQ01; family CAWJPQ01; genus CAWJPQ01. The sequence goes on from CAYXAX010000077.1 coordinate 1,543, forward strand.
CCGCCCGCCAGGCGGAGTTTCCCGCGCGCTTTCAACTCATCGCTGCCATGAACCCGTGCCCGTGCGGCTACCTGGGCGACCCGGCCGGGCGCTGTCACTGCAGTGCAGATCAGGTGCACCGTTACCGCGCGCGGGTGTCCGGACCGCTGCTGGACCGCATCGACATGCACATCGAGGTCCCCAACCTGCCCCATCACCTGCTGCAGCGCCCCGACCCCCACGGCGAAACCAGTGCCGTGGTGCGCGCCCGGGTGGAACGCGCGCGCGCCGTTCAGCTGTCCCGCGGCGGCACCGTCAACAGCCACCTCGGCAACCGCGATGTCGAGCAGGTATGCGCCCTGGATGACGCCGGCCAGGCCCTCATGGAGCAGGCCGCTCAGCGCCTGGGCCTGTCCGCCCGCGCCTATCACCGCATCCTCAAGGTGGCGCGCACCATCGCCGACCTGGCCGGCAGCAACGACATCACCGCCGCCCACCTGGGCGAGGCGTTGAATTGCCGCTGCCTGGACAGGCGTGAATCACTGTGAGAGTGCACGACTTAAAGACAGCGGGCGTTCATAACGAACCATTGAAATTACGTATCAAGCGCCGTTGCGTGAGGCACGCGTACTGACCGCGCTAAACCGCATTGACCATCATTAGCAGATCACCACCCCCGCCGCCCTGTCTCGGTAAAGATTCATGACCGATGGGTGCGCAACATCACTATGCAATAGTATGTTATACGTGGTGCACCAGACAGCCGGGCATGCGCCATAAGCATGTTCGAACAGCCTGATGGAGATGGATTGTTGCGGCCATGCGTTTATTGAGGTCTTTCAAGCAGGGTTTTGTGGGACTGGCCGTGCTGCTCGTTCACGGCGGCGCGTGGGGCGCATCACTGTCCTCCCCCGCAACCATCGCCATCCCCGGCGGCGAGCATGGCATCGGTTTCGATGACATGGTGTATTCAGAAGCGTTACGGCGCTTCATTATCCCGGCGGGCCAGACCGGCAGCCTCGTCCTGATTTCACCTGACAGCAGTAAACTCACCGTGATATCCCACGTGTCCACCGGTGCGGCCGGGAGGACGGATCGGGACAAAGGGGTCACCTCGGCGAGCGACGGTCTCGGATACGTGTTTGCCGGCGATCGATCCGCCGCTGAGGTCGTGATCATCGATCCCCGCACCAATCGCGTAGCGGCCCGGCAGAAACTCGCGGCGACGCCGGACTACGTGCGCTACGTCAACGCCCTGCGGGAACTGTGGGTTACCGAGCCGGACGCTGAACAAATCCAGATCTTCCAGGTGCACACCGACGACACACCCCATCTGGAGCTGGAGGATAACATTCATATCGCGGGGGGACCGGAATCCCTGGTCATCGATGACCGCAGCAGAGTGGCGTATACGAATCTATGGTCCGACAAGACTCTGGCCATCGGACTGGTGGGGCATCGCGTCATCTCTCGCTGGCCCAATACCTGTGCGCAGTCACGCGGCCTTGCCATGGCGCCGCGCCTGGGCCTGCTGTTTGTAGGGTGCAAGGAAGGCAAGGTCATCAGCATGGACCCCGCGGACAATGGGACAATTCTGTCCAGTGCGGCCACCGGCAAGGGCGTTGATATCATCGCCTTCGATGCCAGCACTCATCGCCTGTATGCCCCCGGCGCAGGCAGCGCGACGGTGGCGATTTTGAACGTTGCGCCATCCGGCAGGCTGGAACCGCTGTCCACCGTCAAGACCGCAGCGGGTGCGCACTGTGTCGTCAGTGACGGAAACGGCACGGTGTATGTGTGCGACCCGCGCCACGGCCGCTTATTGGTCATCGCCCCGCCACCCGCGTCGTCTCCCTAAGTCAGGGTCAATGGCGATCGCGGGGAACCGCGAAATGCGCGGTCATCAAAGCGCAGGGGCATCAATCCTCCGACACCATATCGATCTTGTGGGCGACGACGTTCATTCCCTTTTTGTTCAACTGATAATCAAAAGTGACCGTCTCGAAGGCGTCGTGTTTGGAGTAGTCATTCTTATACTTCAGGATGATGCGCGTGCCTCTGTACACGGAATTGACGATGACCTTGTGCAGGCTCACATTCTCTAAATCGCCGAATTTCTGATGAATCTCCTCCAGATGCGCCTGCCAGCGCTTTGGCGAGGTGACTCTATAAAATTCCTTGAAATAGAGGGAGGCGGCTTTCTTGAAGTCATTCTGCCGAATGGCCTTGAATATGGCGGCGGGCGAGGGTGGTAATTTATCGCTTATCCAACGCCATGAGTAACCGCTTGTGGGTCCCGTCGCACGGGGTGATTCGGCGCGTACACGCCATGGACGCGCATCAATGGATAATGCGGCGCCATCTTAACGAAAAGCGCCGCGGGTGTATAGAGGACATGGACGTCCGTAGGACTGGAGCGCCACGGGAAGATAATTAATCACCGGCATCTGACATTACACTGATTCACCAGCCATCGGTCATCTGTCACAGCGCACGGCACCCGGCGATGTAAATCTGGTAACATAAAGTCGTGGATACCAACCAGCTTCTCTCCGCCATGAACCCCGCGCAACGGGAGGCCGTCACGGCCCCGCCGGGCCATCAGCTCATCCTCGCCGGCGCCGGCAGCGGCAAGACGCGGGTGCTGGTGCACCGTATTGCATGGCTGATTCAGGAATATCGCATATCACCTTACGGTGTACTGGCGGTAACGTTTACAAACAAGGCTGCGGGCGAGATGCGCAGCCGCATCGAGACCCTGCTGGGCATGCCCATCAGCGGCATGTGGGTGGGGACGTTCCACAGCCTGGCCCACCGCCTGCTGCGCGCCCACTGGGAGGACGCCGGCCTGCCCCAGTCGTTTCAGATCCTCGATGCGGACGACCAGTACCGCATGATACGCCGGCTATTGAAGGCCTTGAACCTGGACGAGGCCCAGTGGCCGCCGCGGCAGGCGCAGCGCTTCATCAACAGCCGCAAGGACGATGGCCAGCGCCCGGCGCAGCTGGACAGCGGCGGCGACCCGTTCCTGGCCCAGATGATCCGCATTTACCAGGCCTACGAAGAGGCATGTCAACGCGCCGGTGTGGTGGACTTCGCCGAGTTGTTGCTGCGCGCCTACGAGTTGTGGCGCGACCGCCCGGCGGTGCTTGAACACTACCGCCAACGCTTCCGCTTCACCCTGGTGGATGAATTCCAGGACACCAACACCATTCAGTATGCCTGGCTGCGTCTGCTGGCGGGTGACAGCGGCTATCTGGTGGTGGTGGGGGACGACGATCAGTCCATCTATGGCTGGCGCGGGGCGCGTATCGACAACATCCACCGCTTCAGCAAGGATTTTCCTTCGGCCCAGGTAACGCGCCTGGAACAGAACTACCGCTCCACGGGGACCATTCTCACCGCGGCCAACAAACTCATCGCCCACAACGCCGGCCGTCTCGGCAAGACCCTGTGGACCGCGGGCGAAGACGGGGAACCGATCCAGCTCTATACCGCCTTTAATGAAATCGACGAGGCGCGCTTTGTCGTGGACCGCATCCGCGCCTTCGCCGATCAGGGACAGCGCTTTCAGGACGCCGCTGTCCTGTATCGCTCCAACGCCCAGTCACGGGTACTTGAAGAAGCGCTGATCAACGCTGAGGTTCCGTACCGCATCTACGGCGGCCTGCGCTTTTTCGAACGGGCGGAGATCAAGGACGCCATGGCCTACCTGCGCCTGGTGGCCAATCGCGATGACGACCCCTCATTCGAGCGCGTTATCAACACCCCGGTGCGCGGCCTCGGCGATCGCAGCCTGAGCACCGTGCGCGAGCATGCCCAGCAGTACAACACATCGCTGTGGCGCGCGGCGCTGACTGTCTATGACAGCCGCATGCTCGCCACCCGGGCCAACAACGCCCTGGGGCAGTTTCTGCGCATGATCGAACAGATGGCCCAGACCATCCACGCACTGCCGCTGCACGAACAGGTGGAACACGTCATACGCCATACCGGCCTCGTCGAACACTTTAAAAAGGAAAAGGGCGAACGCGGCCAGGCGCGCCTGGAAAACCTTGACGAGCTGGTCTCGGCGGCGCGCGCTCACAGCCTGCAGGCGGAGATCCCGGAGGGCCTCACGCCGCTGGACACATTCCTGGCCCACGCCGCCCTGGAGGCCGGGGAGCAGCAGGGCGGCGCGTGGGATGACTGCGTACAATTGATGACCCTGCACTCGGCCAAAGGCCTGGAGTTTCCCCTGGTGTTTCTGTGCGGCATGGAGGAAGGTCTGTTTCCCCATCAGATGTCCATGGACGAACCGGGTCGTCTGGAGGAGGAACGGCGCCTGTGTTACGTGGGCATGACGCGCGCCGAACGCCAACTGATCATCACCTACGCCGAGAGCCGCCGCCTGCACGGCACGGAACGCCATACCCGTCCGTCGCGCTTCATCAGCGAGATACCGGCGGAGCTTCTCCAGGAGATACGCCCGCGTATCAGCGTCTCGCGCCCGGTTACCACCCTGGGTAAGGTCGCCGCGCCGACGCATACGCCGTCGGGCTTTCGCCTTGGTCAGCGGGTTAAACACAACACCTTCGGCGAAGGGGTGATCCTCAACTATGAGGGTGATGGGCACCAGGCGCGCATACAGATCAACTTTGAACGCGCGGGCAGCAAGTGGCTGGTGGTGGCCTATGCGAATCTGCAGTCGGTTTAGAAACACGCCGGTAATACACGACGAGGACGGTACCCCATGAGGCGCAGACAATTTTTAAAAGGTGTGGGCGTGGGCACCCTGGCCGCAGCGGGCGCAATGAGCACCGCTACGGCCCGGGCCGATCAACGCTACAACTGGAAACTGGTCACGACGTGGCCGCCCAACTTCCCCATCTTCCAGGAGGGCGTGGAGCGCTTTGCCAAGGAGCTCAAACTTATGAGCGGCGGGCGCCTCAACATCCGCGTGTTCGCCGGCGGCGAACTGGTCCCGGCACTGCAGACCTTCGACGCGGTATCCCGCGGCATGGTGCAGATGGGCCACAGCGCCGCCTATTACTGGGCGGGCAAGATCCCCGCGGCGCAGTTCTTCACCGCGGTACCCTTCGGCATGAACGCCCAGGGCATGAACGCATGGTTCTACGGCGGCGGCGGCCTGGATCTGTGGCGCGATGTCTACGCCCCCCATGACCTGGTGCCCCTGCCCATGGGCAACACCGGCGTGCAGATGGGCGGCTGGTTCAAAAAGAAGATCGAATCGGTGGCCGATCTCAAGGGCTTGAAGATGCGCATCCCCGGCCTGGGCGGCAAGGTCATGGCCAAGGTGGGCGTGGACGCGGTGCTCATGGCCGGCGGCGAGATATATACCGCCCTGGAACGCGGCACTATCGACGCCACCGAGTGGGTGGGCCCATATCACGATATGCGCCTGGGCCTGTACCGCGCCGCCAAACACTATTACTACCCCGGTTGGCAGGAACCCGGCCCGAGCCTGGAGCTGATCATCAACCGCAAGGCATGGGACAGCCTGGATGATGAACTGCGTACCATGATCGCCCACTCCGCAGCGGCCAGCAACCTGTGGATGCTGTCGGAGTTCGAGGCGCGCAACCTGGAAGCCCTGCACACCCTGGAAAACCAGTACCACGTCGAGGTCCTGCCGTTTCCCGATGACGTGCTGCGCGAGTTGCACGCCAAGACCAAAGTAGTACTGGCCGAGGAGGCCGGCAAGGACAAGCAGTTCGCCCGGGTGCAGGATGCCTATGAAAAATTCCGCAAAAATATCGACGCCTGGAACGCCATCTCCGAACAGGCCTTCGCCAGAGCCGTTAAGCTCTAATCCAGCGTGCGCTGCACGCACACCGATTCAACCCGAAACGCGCAACTCGAAACGCTTTTCACGGCGGCCTAGCCCGCCGGTGAAAAGCCTTGGATTCTATTCATCAACTCCGGCAGCCACAGGCTGAGGCGCGGAAACACCACCAGCAACGCCAGTGTCACCACCTGGATGATCACGAACGGCACGATGCCGCGGTAGATCTGGCCGATGCGCACCTCCTTGGGTGCCGAGGCCTTGAGATAGAACAGTGAAAAACCGAACGGCGGTGTCAGAAACGAGGTCTGCAGATTCACCGCGATGAGTATGCCGAACCATACCAAGTCCACCCCCATGGTCTTGGCGATGGGCGCGATGATGGGTACCACGATAAAGCAGATCTCGATAAAATCGAGAAAAAATCCGAGCACGAAGATCAGCACCATGCTCACCGCCAGGAACCCCCACTCCCCGCCTGGCAGGTGGGTCATCAGGTCCTCCACCAGCATGTCCCCGCCCATGCCGCGGAACACCAGCCCGAAGGCCGTGGCGCCGATGAGGATCAGGAACACCATGCTGGTCAGCAGCGTGGTCTGGCGCATGGCCTGGCGCAGATTGTCCAGGGTCAGGCGGCGGTTGATGGCGGCCAGGATCAGCGCACCCATGGCGCCCACCGCGGCGGATTCCGTGGGCGAGGCAACGCCGAAGAAAATCGAGCCCAGCACAGCCACCATCAGCAACAGCGGCGGCAGCAGACTCTTCAGCACCTTGGGACCGAGCCGCCCGTCCCTGAGCTTGGCGGAGACATTATCGGTGTTGATGGGCGGGGCATAGTTGGGCCGCACCTTGGCGATAAGCAACACATAGAGAATGAACAGCAGCACCAGCAGTAGCCCCGGCGTGACGGCGCCGACGAACAACTCGCCCACCGGTACGCCGATCACATCGCCCAACAGAATGAGAATAATGCTGGGCGGAATCACCTGACCCAGAGTGCCCGACGCGGCGATGGCCCCCGTGGCCAGCTCCGCCCGGTAGCCGTGTTTCAACATGGTGGGCAGGGCGATCACCGCCATGGTCACCACCGTGGCGCCCACCACACCGGTGGTGGCGGCGAGCAGCGCCCCCACCAGTACGATGGACACCGCCAGGCCCCCGCCCACCCGCCCGAACAGCAGACCCATGGTCTCCAGCAGGTCCTCGGCCAACCCCGATTTTTCCAGCACCACGCCCATGAACACGAACAGCGGCACCGCCAGCAGGGTAAAGTTGGTCATGATGCCCCACACCCGCAGGGGCAGCAGGTCGAAGAAGTCCATGCCCAGCCATACGGAGCCGAACAGCATGGATACCGCCCCCAGGGTAAACACCACCGGATAGCCCAGCATGAGCAGGACCATCAGCACACCGAACATGACCAGTGCCCAGACTTCCACTACTCCCCGTCTCCGTGTCGGTGCCCGGCAAGGATTTGTATGCTGCGAATGATGCTGGCTATTCCCTGCAGCAGCAGCAGGCCGAACCCCACCGGGATGGCGCCCTTGAGAATAAACCGGTCGGGAAGACCGCCGGCATCGGGAGAGCCCTCGCCTAATTGATAGGCGCTGTAGGCAAACGGCCACGCGGTGGTGATGATCAGGAGACAGAATGGCAGCAGAAACAGAATACCGCCCATGAGATCCGCCCAGGCGCGGCGGCGCGGGTTCATCCACCTGCTCTGGTAGATGATGTCCACGCGCACGTGGGCATCGTGCTTCATGGTATAGGCGGCGCCGAGCAGGAACACCATGGCGAAGACGTGCCACTCCAGCTCCTGAACCGCCACCGAACCACTGTGAAACAGGTAGCGCATGGCCACGTCGTAGCAGATCAACAGCACCATGAGCAGGATGAGCCACGCCACCACCCGCCCGCTCCACTCACTGAGTGTCTCAATGGCGTGGGCGACACCGTCCAGGATACGCATGAGTGAGGCCATCAGCCGCCGACCACGTCCATGGGGGTCATGTCTTTCATAGCGCGGCTCAGTAGTTCAGGGGAATGGCCGGCAGCTTCCCGCTGTACTTCACCGCCACTTTGCCCCCCGGACCCTGACGACCAAGGCTGTTGATGAGCCGGTTCAACGCCGGCTGGGAGCTGTCACGGGTACCTACGTTGGCGTTCAATTGATAGGCTCCGTCGGGTTTGACTGTCACCAAGCCGTCCAGCGACAGCTTTCCGCCCTTGTCCTTCAATGTACCCTTGATGACGTTGTTATCGGTATTGAACCGCGCCTCCAGCCCACCCAGCTGGTAGGACTGGGGCTTGAGCACCCCGGCATCGTTCCAGGTCAGGGTGCCATTCAACGCCGTGAGGTGCGATGCCTTGATCTGCAGGCTGTCCAGCTTCGCGCTCAACTCACCGTCCACCTGCACCAGCGGCAGACGCAGCATCTGCACCAGCTCGCTGGCCGGCAGCGCCGCGTCTACATCGGACAGACGCACATCGCCGCCGCGCGACAAGCCCACCACGGCGCTGGCCCGGCCCGCCCCTTCATTAAACTGCACCTTGACATCGATACGCCCCGCCAGCAACCCGGCCGGACGATATTGCCAGTTGAGCGGTGCCACGCGGTACTGACCCAGCTGCGCCACATCGGCGTGACCGTGCCATACACTGCCCTCCAGGCCGTAGAGTTGAATGCGCGGCGGCAGACGATGCTTGACCAGGGCATAGGCGCGATCGGCGGGAAAGGTTACCAGCAAAAACGCCACATAGAGCGTCACGGCAAAGACGACATAACCGATCACCCGCTTCACTGAGCGCCCCCCTTGAGCACCAGGTTGGCATTGACCAGGCCGGGTTGCGGCTGGCGGTCAATGGTCACCGTATCCACATTCACGGCGTAACTCTGGCGCAGGCTGCTCAGCCAGCGCACCATGTCGTCGAAGGCCACCTGCTCCAACGACACCCGCACGCGGTCCTCCTTGTCCGGCTCGACGCGCTTGATGGCGCCGCCCAGACCCGATTGCTTGGCGGTCTGATCCACCACCGCCAACAGCGACCTGCCGCCGGTGCCGCGGGACTGGCCAGGGGACTGCGCGCCGCGCAGCTGGGCCACCTGCTGGGCAGCCAAGTGCATCCACTGATCCAGGGTCTTCTGATCGTGCACCACCGTCTCCAGGCGCTGGACACGCCGGTCCAGTGTCATCCAGGTAAACAACAACGTCAGGAACAGCGCCGCGGCGATGCCGACGATGATTGCCCGGCGCTCACGGGGAGACAGATTGGCCAGCAGCGCCTTCATGATGCCTTGGCCTTGATCTGCAGGCGCGCCTCCACGCCGTCGGCGCGGGTGGTGGCGGACTGGATGTTCACCGCATAACGGGGGTTCTTCGCCAGGCGCTGCTTCAATGCGTCCAGCTTCTGCAGATCACCAATCATGATGGCCAGATCCAGCTGACCGTCGTTATAGTTGAGGCGCTGCAGTTCCGTGCCGCTGTCGGCCAGCAACTGCGGACCTATGTCCGCCAACAGGGATATAAACCCGTCCTCGGCGCCGCCACCGCCGCCGCGCAGTGCATCGATGGCGCGCTGCATCTGGACCTTGGCATTGACGATGCGCTTGGTATCCGGCAAGGCATTGTGGAAAGTCTGTTCGATATCCCGATCCAGCGCCCTGGTCTGCTTATTGAGGTGCACGTACTCACCCACAGTGACTCCGGTCTGGATCAACAGCCACGCCAACAGCAGCGCCGCGGCGGGCCGCCATGGACGCCACACCCTGCCCATCTGTTCCTGCCGGCTGTAAGGTCCCTGCAGCAGGTTGATGGCGCTGCGCGGGTCGTAGGCCCGCGCCAACAGCCCCAGGACCGATGCCGGTGCCGGGTCGGCCTCCACCGGCACCGTCAGACCCAGGGCCTCCAGGGGCTGGTCGCCGCTGGTGGAGATCACGCGCAGGCGCTGCGGCGGCTGGCCGTTGTCGCCGCCGGCCAGGGCGGCGGGCAGCATGGCGGCAAGGATTTCGGTATCGAAGGCGTATCCCGACTGCGGGCCTGTGCGCAGCAGGGAGACATCGGATTCGATCAACAGCGTCCATTCCCCGGCGGTGTATGGGACGGTGAGGATATCCGGTATCACGGCGTCGGGACGCAGCCCAGCATCACTCAGCCGTGTCAGGCAGCCGTTCATCCAGGCACGGTCGATGACCGCCACGTGCACCACACCGTCATCGCCCCGCGTTCCCTGGGCAAAGTGCAGTTCATCCACGTCTTCAATGAGCTGCTCTTCCAGGGCAAACGGGACCGCCTCGGCGATGCGCTGCCGGTTGCGGCTGGGGACCTGGGCACCGGACAGCAGCACCCGGGGACCGGGCACCAGCACGATGACTTCACAGCCAACGGCCTGCGCCGCCACTTCGGACAGATCGCCGTTGGCGGGACCAGTGAACGTGCCGGCGGCATCCACCCGCAGCCATTGCACCACCGTGGCATCGGCCTGGCCGAGACGTATGAACAACCTTGCGCGCAAATCAATACACCCCTTGA
>CAYXAX010000078.1:0-11789 GCA_964463055.1 uncultured Gammaproteobacteria bacterium
GTGGTGACGTCCGCCTCCCAGGGCGGCAGCCGCAGGGCGTCCGCCGCCACGTCCAGCTTGCGGTCCAGTTCCCACGCCCCGGCGGCGTCAATGGCGTCCTGCAGCTGGCTCTGTTTTTCCAGCAGGGCGTTCATCTCCTCGTCGGTCATGGGTTCGGCGAATTTCATGCTGATTTCATTGAACTCATCCAGCAGCCGCTTGGTTTCCGCAATGCCTTCTTCGACATTGCCGCGCACATCCTTGGCGGCGTCAAGCTGCGGTTCCTGGGACAGGTAGCCGATGCGGATATTGGGCTGGGGCCGCGCCTCGCCGATGTATTCCTTGTCCTCCCCGGCCATGATGCGCAGCAGGCTGGACTTGCCTGAGCCGTTCAGGCCCAGCACGCCGATCTTGGCGCCGGGGAAGAATGACAGGGAGATATCCTTGAGGATCTCCCGTTTGGGCGGCACGACCTTGCCGACCCCGTTCATTGTAAACACATACTGACTCATGGCTTGGACGCTGTGCTTTGCGGATTATTCGGAATCTATACGACGGTCCGCCACTGTACTCAAAAACGGCCATCCGTCACAAGGCCATATTGTACAGAGTGCGGTGCGTGGATGTCGTAGCTATTGGTCGAGGTACGGCTCGGGTTCGTCGGCAATCTCCGAGTGATATGCCTCGATGTGTGCGGCGACCTTGTCCGCTTGGTGAAAACGGGCGACATGGAACAGGCCATCGCCTTCATTGACCAGCGGCAGGTCCATGCGGCAGATGACGATGCCCTCTACGGGGCTCCTGACTTCATTCTCGCGCTCGCCGAAGGGGTCTGCGATGGTGGCCAGGACATCCCCCTTTTTGACGCGCATGCCAAGGGTGGTGGTGCTGCGTAATATGCCGCCTTCCGGCGCCCGCACCCAGGTGCTGGAGCGCGCCACGACGGGTGGCTTGGGGGGCCTGGCATGCTTTGTCTGCGGCAGCATGTCCAGCGCCCGCATCACTGAAAGTATTCCTTTGACACCGATGCGGATACCTACCTCATCGAAGCGCAGGGCCTCGCCGGCCTCGTAGAGGAGTGTCGGAATGCCATGATCAGCGGCTACCTGTCGCAGGGAGCCGTCGCGCAGGTCGGCGTTGAGGATCACCGGCACGGAGAAGGCGCGCGCCAGGCGCTCCGTCTCAGCGTCATCGAGGAAGGCGCGGATCTGGGGCAGATTGTTGCGGTGCTGGGCGCCGGTGTGCAGGTCGATGCCGTGGGTGCATGCCGAGACGATCTCATCCATGAACAGATGCGCCAGGCGCGCCGCCAGCGAGCCCTTGTGGGATCCGGGGAAGGAGCGATTGAGGTCGCGCCTGTCGGGCAGGTAGCGGGAGTGACTGATAAACCCATGGACATTGACGATGGGGATGGCAATGAGCGCGCCGCGCAGGCGTCTCAACGCCGGGAGGCGCAGCAGGCGGCGGATGATCTCCACGCCGTTGATCTCATCGCCATGGATGGCTGCGCAGACGAACAGCCGCGGGCCGGGCCGCTTGCCATGAATGACATGGACGGGCATGGTGATGGGGCTGTGGGTGTAAAGCCGCCCCACCACCAGGTCCAGAGTGAGACGCTGCCCCGGCCTGATCTCATTATCACTGATGATCAGGGGTTCACGGGTTTTATCATCATCCTTTGCCACGGGTACGTGTGCGCTCCGGTTTGGCGTTACGCTCGATAAACTCGATGATCATACCCGCCACATCCTTTTTTGTCGCTGACTCTATGCCTTCAAGGCCGGGAGTGGAGTTGACCTCCAGTACCAGTGGGCCGCGGCTCGAGCGCAGTATATCCACGCCCGCTACGTTCAAACCGATCACCCGCGCGGCCTTGACGGCCATCTCCCGTTCCTGGGGAGTGATGCGGATCAGGCTGGGAGTGCCGCCGCGGTGGATATTGGAGCGGAAATCCCCCTCCTTGGCCTGGCGCTTCATGGCGGCGATGACCTTGTTGCCGATGACGAAACAACGGATATCCGAGCCGCCCGCCTCACTGATGAACTCCTGTACCAGGATGTTGGCCCGCAGCCCCATGAAGGCCTCGATGACGCTCTCTGCGGCCTGGCGGGTCTCGGCCAGGACCACGCCGATGCCCTGGGTGCCTTCCAGTAGTTTGATGACCAGGGGCGGGCGTCCTATCATCTTCAACAGGTCCTGGGTGTCGTCCGGCGATTCGGCAAATCCAGTTTTTGGCAAGCCGATGCCCTTGCGCGCCAGCAGCTGTAATGAGCGCAGTTTATCGCGGGCACGGTTGATGGCGACGGATTCGTTGACGGAATAAATGCCCATCATCTCGAATTGGCGTACCACTGCGATCCCGTAAAAAGTGATGGACGCCCCGATGCGGGGGATGACGGCATCAATGCCCTCCACATTTTCACCCTTGTAGTGAATCTTGGGGTGAGCGGAGGTGATGTCCATATAGCAACGCAGGGGGTCGAAGACGCGCACTTCGTGACCGCGTTCCCGTGCCGCCTCCACCAGACGCTTTGTGGAATATAACCGGTGGTTTCTGGAAAGAATGGCAATCTTCATAGGGGTCGGCTGCATCATTATGTCTCGGATCTGGAGGCCCGACGGGGCTTACCCATCAGATAGGAAGTACTGGTATCGACCACGGCGCGTCCCTGAAGCGCACTGCGGCCAAGGAGCATGCGGAACATCATATTGTCACGATTGGTCAAAGTGATGTAAATCGGCCAGGTGTCCGCGCCCAGGGTGATCGGGGTGTGGATCACGATGCGTTTTTCGCGGTGCCCCCCGGAGTCCGTGACCCAGCGCTCATCAACGATATCCGCGACACAATATTGTTCCTCCGAGTTGTCCTTGTGGCGCGGGTGTATGCCGAAGCGCACCCGCCACCTGCCGGCCTCTGTGAATTTTTCCACGGTAAATGCATGCAGCGCTGAGGTCCGGGCGCCGGTGTCGACCTTGACCTTCAGTTGTGGAATACCAAGGGCGGGCAGCGCCAGCCATTCGCGCCAGCCGATGCGGGGCTGATCGATTGATGCGTTGCTCATAGGATTGCCCTGATCATATGGATCCATAATTGATTTCTAACAGGGTGCTGAAAAGTCCCGCCCCAGCCATTTTTCAATGGCCTGCTAATTGACATACTATAACAGCACGGCGCGGAATGGCCCTCGCTCGCAGAGCGTATCAAGAATCGCAAGGTTTTGCTGATAGAGAATTCGCCCGCAGCCATAGGTGAGACATAATTCACCGACGATTTGTCGCCCGCATCATTGCATTGCGTGCATGACGAGTGAGGCCTTGTCAAGGCGACTGACGGCAAAGGTGATCGCACCTGAGGCAAAAGTTTTGCCCCGACCGGTCGATATACACTCGTAAGAATACTCTCCGGGGCGATACTGCTCATGGATGGTGCGCGCGCCTGGTGGCAACGAGGGTGACTCACCAAGTGCATCATGACACCGGCGGGGTATTCGCGACACCGTGAACGTGTTCTGACATGGGGGCGTAATTATCGCCTTCCTACAGGGTAGGCCGCCTTGGAGCGACACCATGCACCGCATAATGTTAATCGATAATGACGCTTCTAATCTTGACGCCATGCGTGAAGTGCTTGGTGATCAGGATTTTGGTGCCATAGAAGCCTATAGCGATACCGCGCAAGCCCTGCGCCGGGCTGGGCAGTGTCGATTCGATGTGGTGATTGCCGGGTGCTGCGCCGGGGGCGAGATGGACTTTGCGAGGCAGCTCAGGAGACTGCAGCAACAGGCGGCGATGGTCATCATGACCTCACAGTGTGACGTAGGCGTCTTGTTCGAAGCCATTAATTCCGTGGGGGTGCTGCGCGTCTTCACCAAGCCGTGGGGCTGTGACGCACTTTGTGAGGCTGTCGCACAGGCGCTTATCCAACGGGAGTACAGCGCCCGCCTCGAGCGAATGCAGGATTTGGTTATTGACCAGCAGAGGGTCATCGAGCGCCAGGCCGACATACTGCTGCGTCTGGAGGTCGCGCACCCCGGCATCATCAGCGCGGCATGATCCCAGACTGTCGGGGAAGACGCCGCAACAGTGGCATGATTGCTTTTGCGGGCTCCTAGTGTGTTTCGATCGTATAGACCAGATCCGCGCCGCTGTACACCCCACTTTGCGCCTCCAACGTCCATTTGCTGCTGAGGCTGTAGCGCAGCTGTAAGGTGTTAACTGCATCCAGCAGGCCGTATCCGTAACTCACGTATAGGCGGGGTGATAGATAAGTCCCCAGGACCAGGGAAGGTGACTGTGTGTCAGGGTTTGTCTTCATTTCGACATCTTCAATGCCGAACATTTTGCCGATCTTTTTGGCCAGGAACTCCCCACCCGTCAGGCCCAGCGCCGTGGCCGCCGCGGCGAGCCGCGATCCTTCCTGTGATGAGGCCTCGTTCACCGGTCTGCCAAGGATCAGATAAGACAGGGCATCGGTGTCGTCCATAGCTGGGTCGGAAAAGATGGTGATGCGCGGTTTTTTCAACGTGCCGATCACATTGATACCCGCGGTTACGGTGCTTCCCGCGCTTACCGTTTGGATTTTGCGCACCGCCTTGATATCCAGGCCAGGGTTGTCCACGGGTGTCCCGACAAAGGCCAGGCGTCCCTGTTCAATGGCGAGGCGCTGGCCGTAGGCCTTATACTCGCCTGTAACGTTCAGTGTTCCGTAACCCACCGAAGGCAGGCCAGGGTTTTGCCGGATGGCGAGGTTGCCCTTCACCTGGGCGGTCAGGCCAAAGCCGTTGAAGTGCACCTTATCGCCAAGTCGGATGTTGATGAGGCCTTGCACGCTACGGCCCGCGGTTTTGGGTTGGGGCAGCGAGCCGTTGACGATCTGCGTGTCGTTGGAGACGCTTACCGCACTGGACAGATCGCGCGGGCTCAACTTCGCCTCGGGGATAAAGACATCTCCGGAGTATTCCAGGGATGACGTGCTGATCTTCAGGCTTAGGTCAGTGGTGGCCAGTACCCATGCCTCGGGGATTTTGACCACTTCGAAGCGGTTGCTTTTGATGTCGAGGGTGATGGTCTGGTCCGCCACGGAGGCGAGGCGCGCGCTGGACTTCACGGTTATGGTGCCACCGCCGGACTGCGCGCTGCCCTCGAGGGTAACGATCTTGCCGTCATTGCTCTTTGCCGACAGTGCGACATGGGTGAGTTGAGTGCCCAGAGTCGGAATAGTCAGTGAGCCGTCATTCAATTCGGCATGGCCCGTCAATGATGGGTGCGCCACGGTGCCGCCGATGTCGATGACGGTTTTCAATGTGCCGCGGGTGTTCTCCACCTTGGGGATGAAGTGCGGCAGCAATGTCAGGTCCGTAAGCGTGGCGCTGAGACGGCCTTCCAGGGGCGCGCCGCGCGGCCCGGCGAAACCCGGCAGGGGCAGGGCCGACACGGGCAAGGTCAGCAGACCCTGTATGGTCCCGGTATCAGGCAACCCCACGTTTAAGGAGGCGAGTATATGCTGGTTCTGTGTGCGCGCCTTGAGCACGCCGGATTTGATCTGGAACTCGGCGTGCTCGCCGTCGGGCAGGCCCAATTGCACCGCCGCCGCCTTTAAAGCGATATCAGCCTGCCCGGTGACGACCGAGGCCCGCTGCCGTGCCGACAGCGAGGCATCAAGGGTGCCTGTAAGAACAGTCTTCACCGGAAGCAGTGCCTGCAGCCATCGCAGTGGGACACTGACGGCATTCGCGTCCACTTGCCATTCACCGCTTCTGTGCCATTGACCTTGACCGCAGAGGTGGGCCTTGGCCTGAAGCCAGCACAGATTTTCCGCGGCGATATTATTCCGGGACACCGTCAGCAGCGTCGGGGCCTTGAGGTGCCAGTAACCGGTGTAGCGGTTGATCAGGTCCATTTGCTTGACCATGCCGCGCCACACCCCGCCATGTTCTGCGCCGTCCAGTGCCAGGGTAAACACCCCATTGTCGGTATGGACGGCCGCGTTGACGCGGTGTTTATTCCGTGTGCCGTTGGCGGTGATGCGGATAAAGTCGGCGTCGGTATTGCCGATGGCCGGGTGATAAAGGGTAACAGTCACGCTGGAATCCCGTGCGGCTGCAATATCCACATCCGCGCGGACCTGGAGCCGGTCTGCCTGATACCGGTCATAGGCCAACTGTTTTGCGTCAAGTGAGGCCTTGGCACGTAGGGACTGCGATTCCCCGCTGATGCCGCCCTCGGCGTTGAGCGTGCCGCGGGCATTGGGAAGCAGTGTCTCAAGGGCCGGTGAGACCGCGCGCCAGCGGACGTCCCAAACCTTGCCTATGGTGCCGGATGCCGTCACCCGGGTCTTGTCCGAAGACAGTGACAGGCGACGGATGTCCAGGCCGGCGTTGGTGTAGGTGATCAGTGTGCCGCCGTGGACCGGATAACCGCGTATGCGCCCGTCGAGCCGGTCGACGGCAATACGCGCCTGCAGTCCGTGAGCTTCCATGCCGCCCGTGGTGGATGCACTGAAGGCGAGTCTGCCTGGAAAGTCCGTCCAGTAACTTCCGGGATTCAAGTCCGTGCCGCTTACGTTGAATTTCCAGCTCAGGTGGGGGCGCCACGTCAGTGATCCCTGTCCCGACAGTTCGCCGTCGAGGGTCTTTATGTGTGCGTCGGTCAAGCGCAGACCACTGCGGTTACCCTGCGCGGCAAGTTGCCACACACCCGGCGGGACCCGCGCGCCTTCCACAGGCGCATTCAGTGTGACCTGATAGTCATCAAGACCCCCCCGGGCATGAAAATCACCGGCACTGCTGATCAGGGCCGGTACCCCGGCGGCTTTCAAGGGCCACCTCAGTTGGCGCCATGTGCCCTTGATGTCCAGATCGGGAGCGGAGTTTAGGTGCGTAATGCGGCCGCTCGCGCTCAGTACCGTGGGGGCGGCCGGCGTCGTCACCTTCACCTCGGCGATATTCAGGGTTGAATCCTTGTAGGACACGTCGAAGTGACCGGTCACTGGAAAGGCGTTGCCGGTGACGGACGCCTCGCCGCGGGCCGTGACGCTGCTGAAGTCGCCGACCAAATCTATATTGCCGGTGATGGCGGCGGCGGGCAGCCCGGCCTTTAACACATCAGTGCGCAATTGGCGCACAGCGATGTGGGCACGCCAGGCGGGGTTTTTCATTATATTGGTAATGCTGCCGTTGATGTCCGCCCGGAACGGCCGTTCGATTCGTTGCGACAAGGTCAGCGACTTCAGTGTCCCTGAAATATTCAGTGTTCCGGCGACCGCAGTCATGCCGGGTGGGTGGGCGGCCCAGTCAGCATGCCATTTCATGGGGTAATCGCCTCGCGGCTGTACCGTGCCGTGCAGGGACAGGTCGAGGGCGGGTGCGGCCACGTTGAGGTCGGAGATATGGATGCCGTGCTCGTCGGTGCTGGTGGTCAGGGTGATTTCTGCAATCCGGACAGGGGCGCTGTTCGGCTGTTCGATCGTCAACTGTTTCAACGCGGCCTTTTGCAGCCGTATCTTGATGGGCAGCGTGATGTCCGGCAAACCGCCGTGTCCCTGCGCCGCTGGCGCACCGGCCAGCGGCGCATAGTGCACACCTGCGATCTCAATGCTCGAGATGTTCAGCGTCCCATTCAGCAGGGACAGCGGGTGCCAGTCAAGATCTATGGACTGTATCGAGGTTGTGCGTTGTCCGGGCTGGCGATATTCGACGCCTTCCGCGTGTATTGGGCCGATGAGGCGACCGTGCAAAGTCTTGATGCGCAGTTCACCGGGGACAAGCCCGGCCACTTGTGACATGGTCCATTGCAGGCCCCATTGGGTGGTGCTCAGGACAGTACCTGCCGTACCCAACAGGAATACAAGAATAACGATTGACCACCCCAGCCAGCGCTTCATAGGTCTGGTCCCACGGTAAAGTGGATGCGTATCGGTGTGCCGTGCTTGCTCAGCGCCCACGCCAGGTCAAGGCGAATCATGCCGATGGGTGACCGCCATCCGACACCGAATCCGGCGCCCTTCTTGAACTTTGTGGCGAAGTCATCTATGGCATTGCCGACGTCATAGAAAATCGCCCCGCTCCATTTTCCGATGATGGCATGCTCGAACTCGATACTACCCACCATCAGCTGATTGCCGCCGACCACGTTACCACTGCTGTCGGTGGGTCCCAGGCTGTTATAGGCATAGCCGCGTACGCTCTGGTCACCGCCGGCGAAGAAACGGAATGACGGCGGCAGGGTAAAGAAATTGCCCGCGTGGGTCAGACCCAGCACTCCACGCAGGATGACCCGTGACTTGTCGGTAACGCCGCGGATCAGTTTGGCATGAATGGTTGTCTGGACAAACGCACCGCCGGATCTCAGAATTGAGTGGCCGCCCTTCAGGTCGATGGAGATACTGTCGCCGTGGCGGGTATAGATGCGATTATCTGCATGGATGCGCGTCCAGGTGGTGCCCGGGACGACAAGGCTGGCGTCGCCCGACTGATCGCCCACGGAGTACAACATGCGTTGCAGATTGACATAAATCGTCTCCAGCCAGCCGGAGTGGCGTTTGATGGTCTGGCTGACGCCGAACGACAGGGTCTTTGTCTTGCTGGTGCTGGTTGTTTCGGTGCTCCCAGAGGTATTGATGGCGTAGAAGTCCGTACGCGGGTCGCGCGCCGGTATTATGTAGCTGGAGCTGAGGCTGTTATCGACCTGGGATATCCTCAGGGAGTTCGTCATATGATGGCCGCGGCGGTTGATGCGCCGGATGTCCCATCCGAGGCTGGCACGCGCCCCGGTATCGGTCCCGTAACCGATACCGACGCTATAGCGGTTCTTTGGCCGCGGGGCGAGATTTATCTGGATGGGAACTTCCAGGCCCTGGGCTTGATCACGTTGGGCCTGGATATCGATTTTCGAAAAGTAGTCACTGTTGCTCAACGTGCTGTGCAGATCCAGCAACTTGTTGGTGGAATAGGGATCGCCTTTGTTGAAGGGCAGATAGCGCTGCAATAGGCTGTCGTTCAGAAAATTCTGGTTAAACTCCACCCGCCCGAAATGGTAGCGTTTGCCGGTATCCATGTGCAGCACCACCGCGGCGGTATCGGCCTTCAGGTCCACATGCAACACATGGCGGGTGAAGGTGAAATCAAAATATCCCCGTTCCGTGGCAAGATTGTGGAACCCATCCTTGGCGTTTTCGTACCGCTGCTGGTTGAGTATGTCGCCGCGCTGCAGCGGGAAGTGGCTGATGAGGGACTGGAACTTAGGATCGTGGGCGCCCTCGCCGCTGATCTTCAAATCCATGCTGGCAATCCGCACGGGGACCCCCGGGTTGATATAATAACTGGCGGTCCACTTATCGTCCTTGTGCTGGAGGTCCTTTTTAATCTCGGGTTGGAAGTAGCCGAATGGTTCCAGCGCTTGTCTGATCTCCTGGTCTGCCTTAAGGTGGAGCCTTTGCAGGCGCTCCGCTGACAGGGAAGGATCCGACTTTTGCTGCACGATGCTCAAATAGGTACGCACGTTATCCAGAAGTTCGCCTTTGACACCCTGAATGTCCACAGTAACATCCACCTTGGCCAAGGCGGCGTGACTGACCAGGAGCAGTACTGCCATGGCCAACAGGCGTAGATTAACCGCCATGCCGACGGCGGCGTTACGAGTGATGCTCACTATGGGGACGGCCCGGGATATTATTTACGGTGAAATGTAATGGGTTGCTTAACATTTGTACGATTAAGATACAGGTAACGGGGCATGCCGCGCATTGACATAGAAATGGATGTCGAGTCTATTATCAAAGAGTTATGCACATTACATGACCTTGTGCGCTGGGGGGTGAGCCGTTTCGGCGAGGCACAGGTATTTTACGGCCATGGGACGGATAATGCGATTGATGAGGCCACGGCGCTGGTTTTGCACGCCCTGCACCTGCCCGGCCAGCTGCCGGCCGGTTTTATGAGCAGTCGCCTCACCACAGCCGAACGCAGGGTAGTGGTGGACCTGCTGCTGCGGCGTATTACCGAACGCCGCCCTGCGGCCTATTTGATCGGCGAGGCGTGGTTCGCCGGCATGGATTTTTACGTGGATGAGCGCGTGGTAATACCACGCTCGCCCATCGCCGAATTGATTGAGCAGGGGTTTGAACCGTGGCTGGCCGGGCATGGGGTGGGGCGCGTTCTTGATTTATGCACCGGCAGCGGTTGCATCGCCATCGCCTGCGCCCACGTCTTCGAAGAGGCGCAGGTCGACGCCGTGGATATCTCGGACGCGGCCCTGGAGGTTGCCGCGCGCAACGTCGAGCGCCACGGCCTGACATCGCGGGTGGAGTTGATTCAAGGCGATCTGTTCGCGGGTTTGCAGGGCCGGCGTTATGACCTGATTGTCAGCAATCCGCCTTACGTGAGCCGGCCGGAGTGGCAGGCATTGCCAGCGGAATATCATTGTGAGCCGCGCACCGGGCTGGAGAGCGGCGAGGACGGCCTCGACTGCGCCGTGAATATCCTGCGGCAGGCCATTGATTATTTGATGCCGGGCGGTATCTTAGTGGTGGAGGTGGGTTATTCGCGTCCGGCGCTGGAGCTGCGCTTCCCGGAGGTGATGTTCATGTGGCCGGAGTTTGAACGCGGCGGTGAAGGCGTGTTCATCATGAGCTATGACGAACTCCGGGAATACCAGCCGTACTTTGGCGGATCATAAGTGCCAAGATTGAAAGGGCTGAAAACGATACGAGTATTCACGGCGGGTGTGACCGTAGCCGTACTCGCGCTGGCCTGGACCGGGGCGTGGTCGGCCGGAGATGTCGCCGCCGGCCGTGACAAGGCCACCGCATGCAGTACTTGCCACGGCTTGGATGGCAATGGCCGTGTCCCCCTGGCCGGTAAGAACGAAGCCGAACTGCTGGCGCAGATGAAGGCCTATAAACAGGGTAAGTCCGGTGATGCCATGATGCGCGATATCCTGTCCCAGCTCAGCGAGCAGGACCTGGCGGATCTGGCTGCGTACTTTGCCGCCCAGGCGCGCAATTAAGACCGCTTCGGCCACTATTCGAAAACAAGGCGCAGACATGTCAGGCAACAGCATTGGTAGACTATTCACGGTAACGTCCTTCGGCGAGAGTCATGGACCGGCAATCGGCTGCATAGTCGATGGTTGTCCGCCCGGCCTGGCTCTGAACGAGGAAGACCTGCAGCATGACTTGGACCGGCGCAAGCCGGGTACGTCACGCTATACCACCCAGCGGCGCGAGTCCGATACCGTGGAGATCCTGTCCGGGGTGTTCGAGGGCAAGACCACCGGCACGCCCATCGGTCTGCTGATCCGCAACGAGGATCAACGCTCCAAGGACTACGCCAAGATTATGGACCGCTTCCGCCCCGGGCACGCGGATTACACCTATACCCAGAAGTACGGCCTGCGCGACTACCGCGGCGGCGGGCGTTCCTCTGCCCGCGAGACGGCCATGCGTGTGGCCGCCGGCGCCATCGCCAAGAAATACATGAAAGAGCGCTATGGCATCCGGGTGCGGGGTTACATGGCGCAGATGGGGGCCATCAAGGCGGAACGGCTGGACTGGCCGGTGGTGGAGACCAATCCGTTCTTCTGCCCCGATGCCGCCAAGGTGCCGGAACTGGAGGCCTATATCAATAAACTGCGCAAGGACGGCGATTCCATCGGCGCGCGTATCAACGTGGTAGCCAGCGGGCTGTTCCCGGGGTTGGGTGAACCGGTCTTCGACCGGCTGGATGCGGATATCGCCCATGCCATGATGGGCATCAACGCCGTCAAGGGCGTGGAGGTGGGCGCGGGGTTCGCCAGCATCGGGCAGCGCGGCA
>CAYXAX010000079.1:0-11632 GCA_964463055.1 uncultured Gammaproteobacteria bacterium
TGTGCAGCGCAATCTGGACGTGCCCTTGGCGGGCATCACCAACGAGTTGCTGGCCATGGGCCAGGCGGCCCCGGAGATCCGCACACTGGTGCGCACCGGCGATACCCCCCAGGCGCAACGCGCCGCCATGCGGCGCCGCCCGCCACATATCATCGTCACCACGCCGGAGTCCTTATACATCCTGCTCACCAGCGACAGTGGGCGCGACATGCTGCGAACCACGCGCACCGTGATCATCGATGAGATTCACGCCGTGGCGGGCACCAAGCGCGGCGCCCACCTCGCCCTCTCCCTGGAACGGCTGCAGGCCGTCGCGCAAGCAGACCTGGTCCGCATCGGGTTGTCCGCCACGCAAAAACCCCTGGACCGCGTGGCGCGCTTCCTGGTAGGCGATCGCCACTCGGAGACAGGCGATTGCGCCGTGATCGATATTGGCTACAGTCGGGCGCGCGACCTGGCACTGGAGGTACCTGCCTCACCCCTTGAGGCGGTCATGGCCGCCGAGGTATGGGATGAACTCTATAATCGCCTCGCGGTGCTGATCGAGCAACACCGCACCACCCTGGTATTCGTCAACACGCGGCGCATGGCCGAGCGGGTGACGCGGCACCTGAGCGAACGCATCGGCGCGTCCCTGGTCACTTCCCACCACGGCAGTCTGGCCAAGGAACACCGCCTGGATGCCGAGCAACGCCTCAAGCGCGGCGAACTGCGCGCCCTGGTGGCCACCGCATCCCTGGAACTGGGTATCGACATCGGCGACGTGAATCTGGTGTGTCAGTTGGGCTCGCCCCGCGCCATCGCCACGTTTCTGCAACGCGTGGGCCGTTCCGGCCATAGCGTAGGCGGCCTGCCCAAAGGCAGGCTGTTTCCCACCAGCCGCGACGAACTGGTGGAATGCTCAGCATTATTGGACTCGGTACGCCGTGGCGAACTCGACACCCTGCGCCTACCGGAACAACCCCTGGACGTCCTGGCACAGCAGATCGTGGCGGAAATTTCGTGCCGCGAGTGGCGCGAGCAGGACATCTATGAGTGGGTGCGCCGGGCCGACCCCTACCGCACCTTGGCGCGTGACACGTTCAACGCCGTGGTACGCATGCTTGCCGAGGGCTTCAATACCCGCCGCGGGCGACGCAGCGCCCATGTCTACCGGGATGCCGTCAACGGGCGTCTGCGCGGACGTCGCGGGGCGCGCCTCACCGCCCTCATGAGCGGCGGGACCATCCCCGACAATGCCGATTACGACGTGGTGCTGGATCCGCAGGGACACTTCATCGGCACCCTCAATGAGGACTTCGCCATCGAAAGCATGGCCGGTGACATCTTCCAGCTGGGTAATGCCTCATACCGCATCCTGCGGGTGGAGGCCGGGCGCGTGCGGGTGGAAGACGCCCACGGCCTGCCACCCTCCATCCCGTTCTGGCTGGGGGAGGCCCCGGCGCGAAGCGACGAGCTGTCCGCGGCGGTGTCGCGCCTGCGCGAGGAGGTCGCCCGGCGCGGCGATCAGGCAGCTGCATGGCTGGCCCGGGATGTGGGCATCGACACAGCGGCCGGCGCACAGTTAACCGACTACCTGCTCGCTGCACGGACCGTGCTGGGTGCACTGCCCACTCAGCACACCGTGGTGCTGGAGCGCTTCTTCGACGAGTCGGGGGGCATGCAGTTGATCATCCATGCCCCGTTCGGCGGCCGCATCAACCGCGCCTGGGGGCTGGCCCTGCGCAAGCGCTTCTGCCGCAAGTTCAACTTTGAACTGCAGGCCGCCGCCACCGAGGACGCCATCGTCCTGTCCCTGAGCACCAGCCACAGTTTCCCGCTGGACGAGGTGGCCCGTTATTTGAGTGCCGGCAGCGTGCGCCAGGTACTCGTCCAGGCCCTGCTGGACGCGCCCATGTTCACCACGCGTTGGCGCTGGAACGCCGCCGTGGCCCTGGCGCTGCCGCGTTTCCGCGGTGGTAAAAAAGTACCGGCGCCGCTGCAGCGCATGATGTCCGAAGACCTGCTGGCGGTGACCTTCCCCGACCAGGTGGCATGCCTGGAGAACATCGCCGGCGACCGGCAGATCCCGGAACATCCCCTGGTGCAGCAGACGCTTCACGACTGCCTCACCGAGGCCATGGACGTCGCCGGCCTGGAGCGCCTGCTGGCGGCGCTGGAGGACGGCAGTATCCGCCTCATCGCCCGCGACCTGCCGGCGCCCTCACCCCTGGCCCAGGAGATACTCAGCGCGCGCCCGTACACATTTCTCGACGACGCGCCCCTGGAGGAACGTCGTACCCAGGCGGTCATCAACCGCCGCTGGACCGACCCACAGTCGGCGTCGGACCTGGGACGCCTGGACCCGGAGGCCATCGCCCGGGTGCGCGGCGAGGCATGGCCGGAGGCCGACGGGGTGGACGAACTGCACGATGCCCTGATACTGCTGGGCTGCCTGACCGCGGCGGAAGGCGCGGCCCGGGAGCCGTGGCCGCCATGGCTGGCCGAACTCACGGCACACGGGCGCGCCACACGGATCCATTGCCGTGACGATCGCGACACCGCCCTGTGGACGGCGGCGGAACGCCTGCCGCTGCTTCAGGCCGTCTACCCTGATGCAAAACTCGACCCTAATATCGAGGCGCCGGCGGAGTTCGCCGCCCAGACGTGGACCCGGCAGGCGGCGCTGGTGGAACTGCTGCGCGGGCGCCTGGAGGGCCTGGGCCCGGTCACCGCCATCGCCCTGACCGAATCACTTGGCCTGCCGATCACCGATATCAATACCGCCCTGGCCGCACTGGAGGCCGAGGGTTTCGTGCTGCGCGGCCGCTTCACCGCGCAGGCAGCACAGGATGAGTGGTGTGAACGGCGCCTGTTGGCGCGCATACACCACTACACGGTAAAGCGCCTGCGCCAGGAGATCGAGCCGGTGAGCGGCGCCGATTTCATGCGCTTCATGTTTCACTGGCAGCGGGCCGCACCGGCGCAGCGCGGCGCCGGCGCCCAGGCCCTGGCCGCCGTGGTGGAACAGTTGGAGGGCTTCGAGGCAACCGCCGCGGCGTGGGAAAACGATATCCTGCCCCTGCGCGTGGAAGACTACAGCCGTGAGTGGCTGGACAACCTGTGTATCAGCGGGCGCGTGCAGTGGCTGCGCCTGACACCGCCCAGGGCCGGTAATGCTGAACGTGGCGTCGCTACCGTCAAATCCACACCCGTGGCACTGTTGCGCCGCAGCGCCACCGCACTGTGGCGCGGCGCCACCGCCACGACGCCGACACTTTCCCCGCGGGGACGGCAATTGGCAGAGTACCTGCAAAGTCACGGGGCCTCGTTCTTCGATGACCTGGTGACCGCCACCGGCTGGCTCAAGAGCCAGGTGGAGGAGACACTGGGGGAACTGGTGGCCTGGGGCTTGGTCAGCGCCGACGGCTTCCACGGCCTGCGCGCCTTGGTGCGCCCGGCTCAACGGCGCGCCACTGCACGACGCCGCGGCGCGGCGCCGGACATGGCAGAGTCCGGACGCTGGGCGTTGATCAAGGACAGCGCCGGCAGCGACAGCGGTGCGATGCGCACTGAGCACATCGCCACCGCCCTGTTGCGGCGCTATGGCGTGGTATTCCGTAAATTGCTGCAACGGGAAACGGCAGCCCTGCCGCCGTGGCGCGAGCTGCTCGCCGTCTATCGGCGCTGGGAGGCGCGTGGAGAGATCCGCGGCGGGCGCTTCGTGGCCGGCTTCAGCGGCGAGCAATATGCCCTGCCCGAGGCGGTAGGCATGCTGCGCGGCACCCGCCGCGAGGCCCTCGATGAGCCGCTGATCGCCGTCACCGCCGCCGACCCTCTCAATCTCACCGGCATCGTGACACCGGGCGCGCGCATACCCGCCACGGCGGGTAACCGCATCCTGTATCAAAACGGTCTGCCCGTCGCCGCGCTGGTGGCCGGTGAAGTCAAATTCCTCGTTGCGGTACCCGCCGATAAACAATGGGAACTGCATACCGCCGTCCTGCGCGGCCACCCATACCGTGCCGTGCAGATACCGGGCGAGGCCGCATGAATACCCATCCGTTTTTTCGGCATTAATCCTGTGCAGGCCTCCTGGATTGGCCGTCATCGCGCGCACAGTTGAGACGTACGATCCTTTGCTTTCAATCTCTGCAGCAAACGGATTTCTCCCGGTGAAAGCCGGAATCACGTGGGAATGACATCGGACCTCGTTGAGGCGATGCCTGCATCACCACATGGCACCGGTCGGCGAGATACTACCCAGCCGTGATGAGCATGTGATAATTGTATGGTCTGATGGCAGGGTATGATCAAGACCATGGCACAACCCAAGCAGGAGCACCGCCGCCGGGTTTTGGTGGTGGAAGATAATACCGACCTGGCGGATCTGCTCAAACTGCATCTCCAAGACCTGGGCTGCGAGGTGGATATCGCCACGAACGGGCCCAGCGGATTAGACACGGCCGGTGGCAAACCCTACGACCTCATCGTGCTGGATCTGATGCTGCCCGGCATGGACGGCATCGAGCTCTGCAAACACATCCGCGCCACACAGTCATACGTGCCGATCCTCATGCTCACCGCCCGCACGTCGGAACTGGATCGAGTACTGGGCCTGGAGGTGGGCGCCGATGACTACCTCACCAAGCCGTTCGGCATACGCGAATTACTGGCGCGGGTGAAGGCGTTGTTCCGCCGCGTGGAGGCCTTGGCCCAGCCGGCCGTCCCGGTGGAGGGTCGGCTCCTCGCGGGCGACATGGTGATCGATGCCGTCAAGCGCACCGTCACCCTCAGGGACCGCCATGTGGACTTGACCGCCAAGGAGTTCGATCTGCTGGCGTTTTTCGCCCGTCACCCGGGCCGTGTCTACAGCCGCGCGCAGCTGCTGGACCATGTGTGGGGCCACGGCCACGAAGGCTACGAACACACCGTCAACTCCCACATCAACCGCCTGCGCGCCAAGATCGAGGAGGACCCGGCGCAGCCGCGCTACATCCTCACCGTGTGGGGCGTGGGCTATAAGTTCTTCGAACCCGGGCACTGATGTGGCCACACTCTTCAACACCCTTTATGCCAGGCTGGCCGCCGTGCTGGTGGTGCTGCTCGGGACACTGGCCGTGGTGTATATCTCCCTGACCCTGTATACCACACGCCTCTATCAGGAGCAGGTCACCCAGAGCCTCAACAGGACCCTGGCCGAAAACCTGGTGGCCAACAAGGCCCTGATCCACGACGGCCAGGTCGACACCCCCATGCTCGATGAAATCTTCCACATGTACATGGTGATCAACCCCAGCATCGAGGTCTATCTGATCGATGCCGAGGGGCACATATTGGGTTACTCCGCCCCGCCGCAGAAGATCAAGCGCCAACGGGTGTCCATGACCCCCATCGCTGCGTTCATGGCGCATTCCGCAGCGCTGCCCATTCTAGGCGACGACCCTCGTGACCCCAACGGCAGAAAGATATTCTCCGCGGCCCCGGTGAAGAGCAACGGCCGTGTCGCCGGCTACCTGTATGTGGTACTGGCCGGACAGGAATACCAGTCCATCGCGGGGCTGCTGCACAGCAGCTACATCGTCAAGCTGAGCACCGGCGTCATCACCGCCAGCCTGGTGTTTGGTTTGATGGCCGGCCTGCTGATCTTCAAGCTCCTCACCCGCCGCCTGCGGCGCCTGTCCAACGCCATAGAGGGTTTTCAGCAACACAATTTCGAAACGCCGGTCCCTGCGCAACTGACGGATAATCCGGGCGAGGACGAGATCGGCCGGCTGAGTAAGACATTCAAACACATGTCCGACCGCATCACCGAACAGGTCACGGCCCTGAAGCACACCGATGCCCTGCGCCGCGAACTGGTGGCCAACGTCTCCCACGACCTGCGCACGCCCATCGCCTCCCTGCAGGGATTCCTCGAAACCCTGCTGCTCAAGGAAAAAGACCTGACCCAGGCGCAGCGCCGCAACTACCTGCAGACCGCACTGAAACACAGCGAACGGCTCAATCGCCTTACCAACGAGTTATTCGAGTTGTCACGCCTGGACTCGGGGGATATCAAACCCCACCGCGAAGCGTTTGCCCTGGGTGACCTGGCCCAGGACGTCATCATGAAATTTCAGCTGTCCGCCGACGAGAGAAAGATCCGCCTGCGCGCCCGCATCCCACAGGAACTGCCTCTGGTATACGGCGACATTGCCCTGATCGAGCGGGTACTGCAGAACCTGCTGGAGAATGCCCTGCACCATACACCGCCCAACGGGGAGATTACCCTGGATCTGACCCATTGCAACGATCAATTGCTGGTCAAGCTAACCGATACCGGGCGCGGCATTCCGCCGGAAATGCTTCCGCGTATCTTCGACCGCTTCTTTCAGGTGGAGAAGAACGAGCACAACCACAACGGCGGCGCCGGCCTGGGACTTGCCATCGCCAAGCGTATCGTGACGTTACACGGGGGAGATATTCAGGTGGAGAGCCGCTTGAATCATGGCACTTCGTTTACCTTTCCCGTCCCTGAGTGGCATGCGTGATGGATAACTTGGGGATCAAGCGGCGCTGCGCTCAACCGGCAGACCGGCTCGCTGCCACTCCGCCACGCTCTCTTCCAGGCGACGCACTTTGAATCCCTTTTGATGCAGATACTCCAGGGCATCCAGGGCGAGCACACAATAGGGCCCGCGACAGTACACTACCAATGGGGTGTGTCGGGATAATTCCCCGGACCGCTGTCGCAGGGATGCTAGCGGCATATTGAGCGCCCCCGGCAGGTGCCCCGCCGCATACTCCTGCTCCGGCCTCACGTCCACTACCGTCACCGCCCCTTCCTCGACCAGCTTCGCCAACTCCCGGGCGGAGACGGGCGGTTCGGTGTCCCGCGCCCGCAGGGCATCGTCAACGAGCTTTTCGACCTCCGCCACACACTCCTCGGCAATGTGCTGCAGGGATGTCACCAGGGCCGAGACCCGCGGACTGGACAACTGGTAAATCTGGCGCCGTCCGGCACGCCGCGCCGACACCAGGCCGGCACGCTTGAGACGCTGCAGGTGCTGTGAAACACTGGCCACCGACAAACCGGTGACATCTGCCAGGCTCTCAACGTCACGCTCCCCCTGGGAAAGCAGCTCCAGAAGAGCCAGGCGGTGGCCATGGGCCAAGCCCTCCGCCACCCGGGCGAACTGGGCGAACAACCTTTGCTGTATTTCCTGACTTGAAATAGTCATGCCACGCACCTATTTTCAATTTATCAATTGAATGATATAATATTATCACGTGGCGGTCAATGTATTCCACAATCAAGCGCCAGAGGAACACTCATGAAAGCCCTGAACACCCTGTTATTGTTAGGTCTACTGGCGATTCTGAGTGCCTGCTCCGGGAAACCGGATAGTGCTCAGGGCCGTCCGCCGCCCATCGTCGAGGCGGCCGTCACCAGGGTGGCGATGGTGCCCTCCACGGAGGAAATCCGCCTGCCCGGGACGGTACGCGGGGCGCAGACGGCTGTGCTCACCGCCCATGGCGGCGGGCAGGTCACCCGGGTCGCGGTGGAGGCCGGGGATAAAGTGGTTGCGGGCGCGGTGCTCGTGGAGGTGGACACCGGCGATGCCCGGGCCTCCCTGGCCCAGGCCCAGGCCCAGTTCACCCAGGCCCAGGTGGACTGGCGCCAGGCCCAGGCCGATGAAAAGCGCTATGGCGCCCTGCTGAAGCAGGGCGCCATCACCAAACGCGACTATGAACTTGTCAAGCAGCGTTATGACGCCGCCCGCGCCGCACTCACCTCCGCGCAACAGGGCCTGGCGGCGGCGCGGGAACGCCTGGGGTATGCCGTGGTACGGGCACCGTTTTCCGGATTGGTTACCGAACGCCGCGTCGATCCCGGAGACATCGTGCCCCCCGGCGCCGCACTTCTGACCGTGGCCGGTGGCCACCCTGAGGTGCGGGTATATGCCGGTGAATCGGTGTTTGCGCGCATCCACTCCGATACCCCGGTGCGGGTCAGCATCGACGGCAAGGGCCACGACGCCACCATCACCCAGTTGGTGAGCGCCGCCGACCCGGTGACCCACAGCCACCTGATCAAGCTCGCCCTGCCCACCGGTGCCCCGGTACCGGTGGGCGCATATGCGGTCGCTGTGTTTTCCACCGGGGTCACCCAGGCGGTAACGGTGCCAACAAGCGCGCTGGTAAGACGCGCCGGCATCACCGGTGTATTCGTGGTCGACGACCACGATACCGCGCACTTCCGTGAGGTGCGTGCCGGCAGCGTCATCGATAACACCACTACGATCGCCGCTGGCTTGAGCGCCGGGGAGCGGGTGGTTACCCGCCCCACCCCGGACATCGGCAACGGCACGCCTGTTCAGGTGAAGACAAGTCATGACTGATTCCGCGCTGAAACGCCCTGCGTTGAACGCCGCCGGTCGGCTGGCGCGGGCATTTCTGCACTCCAAGCTGACACCGCTGATGATGGTGGCGGTGACGCTGTTCGGTGCCCTGGCGGTATTGTTCACGCCGCGCACCTACAACCCGGAGATCGTGGTGCCGGTGGTCAACATCCAGATAAACCGCCCCGGCAGCGACGCCCGGGAGATGCTCAATGAGGTAGTGCGGCCTCTGGAGTCACTGCTCGGTTCACTGCACGGGGTGGATCACACCTACGGCGTGGCCCGCGACGATACAGCGCTGGTGACAGTGCGCTTCAACGTGGGCGAAGATGAAGAACGCAGCCTGGTGAAGGTCTATAACCAGGTCAATGGCAACATGGACCGCATCCCTCCCGGTACCCAGCCGCCGCTGATCCGCGCCCTGAGTCTCTATGATGTGCCGATCGTCACCGTCGCCCTGAGCGCCGATAGCGCAGATCCCCAGGCCCTGCGCGATACGGCGCTGCACGTACTGGAACAACTTCGTGCCGTGCAAGGCGTTGGCAAGACCTGGATCCAGGGCGCCTCACCCCGGGCGGTACTGGTAGCGCTGGACCCGGCGCGCCTGAGCGCCTACAGCCTGCCGCTCGAGCAGGTGGCCCGGGCGCTGGGCGACAACAATGTCACCGCCGCCGCCGGCACTGTGGTCAGCGGCAACCGCGAACACCCGCTGCGCGTCGCCGCCGCGCTGACCGACCCCGATGAGGTCGGTCACATCATGGTGGGCATCCACGGCGGCCGTCCGGTGTTCCTGTCCGACGTGGCGGATATCTCTCAAGGCCCCGCCGATGAAGATCTGCGTTCGGTCATCGCCTACGGCCCGGCGGACCCCGCGGCGCGCGCGCCCGGCGTGGCCCACAATGCCGTGACCCTGGCCATCGCGCGCAAGAAGGGCACCAACGGCGTGGCGGTGGCGGAAGCGGTGCTCGCCCGCCTGCACGCCATCGAACACGCGGCCCTGCCCCAGGGGGTCAGTGCCACGGTGACCCGCGACGACGGCGCCACGGCCGACGATGCGGTCAACACCCTCATCGAGCACCTGGGCATTTCGATTTTCGCGGTGGTGGTGATCCTGCTGCTGTTCCTGGGTTGGCGCGAGGCGTCGGTGGTCACCGTATCCATCCCGCTGATCCTGTTCGTGGTGTTGGGTGTGGGGTGGATGTTCGGCCAGACCATTAACCGCATCACACTGTTCGCGCTGATCCTGTCCCTGGGCCTGCTGGTGGACGACAGCATCGTGGTCATCGAGAACATCCACCGCCACCTGCATCACTTCCGCCAGCGTAATCTCGGCCGGCTCATCATCGCCGCCGCCAACGAGATCGGCCGACCCACCATCATCGCCACCTTCACCGTGATCCTGGCCCTGATACCCATGGCCTTCGTCACCGGCATGATGGGGCCGTTCATGGGCCCCATCCCGTTCAACGCGCCCATTGCCATGATCACCTCGCTGATCATGGCCTACACGGTGGTGCCTTACCTGGCCTACCGCTGGCTGCGGCGCAAGGCGCGCCGGGTCATGGAAGAGGCCAGTGAACCGACCCTGGAGGAACGCGGCGAATCGCGGCGTGACTGGCTGCACCGTACCTATACCGCAGCGTTCCGCCCACTGCTGGTGGCGCCGCGCACACGCAACCTGTTCATGGCCGGCGTCGGCGGGCTGCTGGTCCTGGTCATGCTCCAGCCCATGTGGCAGTTCGTCCGCCCCAGCGGCGTCAACGGCCCGCTGTCCGCCCTCGGCGTGGAGCTGAAGATGCTCCCGGACGACAACGTCAACACCCTGCTCATCGAAGTCGACGCCCCGGCGGGCACGCCGCGGGAGCAGACCGGCCGGGTGGCCCAGGCGGTAGGCGAGGTGCTGGCGAAGAATCCCTTCATCACCGACTATCAGACATTCATCGGCGAAGCAGCACCTCAGGACTTCGCCGCCATGGTACGCGGCGACGCGGTGCGCAGCGGTCCGGACTTCGCCCAGATACGCGTCAACTTCATCAACAAACACGCGCGCAGCATCGGCTCCCACGCTATCGCCCAGAGACTTTATGCCGACCTGGCCGGCGTGCGCGGCGCCTTTCCCGACACCCGCATCAAACTGCTGGAGACGCCCCCCGGCCCGCCGGTGCGGTCCCAGATGATGGCCGCCCTGTACGGTCCCGACTACCCCACCTTGCGCCGCCTGGCCGGGTCCATCCGCCATCACCAGTATCCGGACACTTACGGCATGATTAACGTGGACGACTCGGTGAGTGACGACGTCACTGAATACCGCGTGGTGGTTAACCGCACCGCCGCCGCCACCGTGGGACTGACACCGGCACAGATCAGCGCCACGGTACAGGCCTACTTCGCCGGCCAGAGCGTCGGCACCATTCATGAGCCCGGCGCCCGGGAGCCGGTGGAGATCATCCTGCGCCTGCCGCCTGCGGCGCGTACCGACGTCCATGTACTGGATCAGATCTATCTCACCAACAGCGACGGCCGCCGTGTTTCTCTGGACACCGTGGCGCGCTTGACCGCGGTCACGGCGGACAAGCCGTTCTATACCCGGGACCAGTACCCGGTGGTATTCCTCACCGGTAACATGCTCCACTCCAGCCCCGTATTCGGCGTGGTGTCCCTCACCGGACGGCTGTCCGGCATGGCCACCCCGGACGGCGGCAAACTGCGCGTGGGCAACCTGGGCTTTGTCCCGGCGCAGCCCGACGACCTTACCGGGTACAGCCTGGCCTGGTTGGGCGAAATGCGCCTGACCCTGGACGTGTTCCGTGACCTGGGGGCGGCATTCATCGTGGCGCTACTGCTGATCTATCTGCTGCTGGTCGGTTATTACCGCTCGTTCATCACGCCCCTGGTAGTGATGGGCGCCATCCCCCTGGTCATGGTGGGCGTGTTCCCCGGTCACTGGCTCATGCACCAGCCATTTACCGCCACTTCCATGATCGGCGTCATCGCCCTGGCCGGCATCGTGGTGCGCAATTCACTGCTGTTGATCGACTTTATCATCGAGCGCCGCAAGGCGGGGCACGGTCTCACCGACGCAGTACTGGAGGCCGGCGCAGTACGGCTGCGCCCGATCCTGCTCACCGCCCTGGCCATCATCCTGGGCTCAGCGGTGATGCTCACCGACCCGGTATTCGGCGGCCTGGCGATCTCGTTGATATTCGGCGCCTTTGCCTCCACGGTATTGACCCTGTTTGTGATCCCGCTGATCTACTACCTGTGGCAGC
>CAYXAX010000080.1:0-11394 GCA_964463055.1 uncultured Gammaproteobacteria bacterium
GCCGCGAAATCAGGGGCTCGGCGTTAGATTGTCGAGAATTTGATCTAATAAAATATTTTATATAAATCATAATGTTGTGAGTTTTTACATAAATCTGTCATCAAATTCCGTCACCTGTCGAAAGGGATTTTGGGGCATATTCGCCCTTGTGCATAAGTTGCCGCTGGATATGGAAAAAAATATCTCGACAGAGGCCGTTTCCGGTGCTCTCCCGCGGCTGATGCGGGTTGCAGGGACAGGCCGAAAATCGGGCCCGATCGCTGCCACGGGTGTACTGTCCGGTGGCCGGCGGGGAAACGGTGCGGGCGGTGGTGTCCGGTGCGTGATGAACGGCGCTGACGGGTCGCCGCGGTTTGTTGATGAATATTGCCCAAAAATCCATGCCTTGCCGTTATCTTTCGGGCGCCGGATGTAACACCCAGGCTATAATTTGCACTAAAATAGCCATCGCGTTCCTCCAATAACCATAAGTGTGTCATTCCTATGAGCGAAAAACCGGATTATAAGGCTGTCTGTTCCTCCACCATCGGCGTCGAACTG
The DNA here is from genome assembly GCA_964463055.1 of uncultured Gammaproteobacteria bacterium. Lineage (GTDB taxonomy): Bacteria > Pseudomonadota > Gammaproteobacteria > CAWJPQ01 > CAWJPQ01 > CAWJPQ01. The sequence goes on from CAYXAX010000080.1 coordinate 541, forward strand.
TCGGAAGACGAGTGCAGGGTGCTGGCCGGCATCATGGGCATGCGCCGCCTCCATGACGGTGAACTGCTGGTGGCCGAAGGGCAGGAGGACGATACCCTGTTTGTCCTCATAGAGGGCAAGCTCGCCGTCACCGGCAACGTACTGGGCAAGGAAATGATCGTCTATTCAATGACCCCGGGGGAGTGCGCCGGCACGCGCGCCTTTGTCGACCGCACCCCGCGCAAGGCCACCCTGCGCGCCAGCGGAGACGCCGTGGTCTATACCATGCGCCCCGACGCCTTCGAGTCCCTGCTCGATGATCATCCGCGCATCGTCTACAAGGTCATGCGCGCCCTGTTCCGCATCACCCACTCCAACCTGATGCGCATGAACCAGGAAAGCCAGGAACTGGTCAACTACGTCTCCAAGACCCGCGGCCGTTATTAAGCCGGGGTTAACCGTGTTGATCGGTGGGTCGGGCGCATCACCGGAGAACTCTATGACCCGTCGCTGTAGTGGCGCACATTCGCTTGGTGCCTTCTTCCTGATATTCGCCTGTCTTTTGATTGATGTGGCGCCGGCTCACGCCATGGCGGCCGGTTACCGGGCAACCCTGGTCTACTCGGGCAATCTCAACGGCGAGCTTGAGCCGTGCGGCTGCACCGTCGAAGGTGACCTCGGCGGCATCAAGCGCCGCGCCACCATGGTGGATAAGCTGCGCAAGGAGAACCCGGAGCTGATGCTCATCTCCACTGGTGGGCTGATGGCCAGCGAGGCCCCCGAGGATCGTCTCACCGCCGAATACATAATGAAGGGCCTTCAGGCCTTGGACTATGACGCCATCGGCGTGCAATGGAAGGACCTCGCCTACGGAAAGGATTTCGCCGTCCAGGGCAAACTGCCGTGGGTCGCCAGCAACTGGCTGGGCCGCGACTTTCGCGGGGAGCGCGCGATTCATCGCGGGCCCGTCACGGCGGTGTTCTTCGACTGGCTGGACCCCAAGGCCTCACCGGTGATGAACAAGCCCGGCGCCAAGCCCCTGGTTGATAATGACGTTGACAAGCTGCGGGAGCGCCTGGAGAAGGCGAAATCCCTCAAAGCCCTGACCATCGTGGCGACATATATGCCCTTGGACAGCGCCAAGCAGCAGCTGCCTCTGGAGGATATCGATATACTGCTCATCAAATCGGCGTATGAGGTCTATGGCGAACCAAAGATGGTGGGGGCCACGCTGGTGTTGCAGCCGGGCTCCAGGGGCGAGCGCCTGGGGCGTGTCGATCTGGTCCTGAATGACGCGGGCAGTATTGTCTCCTATCATCAGGATGTCATCGCCCTGCCCAAGACGGTACCCGATTCACCCCGCATGCAGGCGTGGTATGCGGAGTACAACGCACAGGTCAAAAAGGCCTACGAGCGTACGGCGGAGATCCAGAAGCGTCAAGCCTCCGGCGACAGTCCCTATGCGGGGGATGAGGTATGCGGCACCTGCCACGCCGATCAGCACAAGATCTGGGAGAACAGCAAGCACGCCGGCGCCTACGGCGCCCTGCTCGATGTCGACAAGGCCTTCGACCCCGCCTGTATCAAGTGTCACACGCTGGGCTTCAACAAGCCGGGCGGCTTCATCGACAGCAGCGTCACCGCCGATCTTGAAAACGTGCAGTGCGAGAACTGCCACGGCGCCGGCCGCAAACACGCCGAGTCCAAGGGCAAAGTGCCGGTGGCAAATGCGGACTGGAAACCCCTGCAGATGTGCCACCAGTGCCACGTGCCGGCGCACAGCCCGTCATTCGACTTCTCGAAATACTGGCCGCGGATCAAGCACTAGCAGGCTGTCCGAGCAGTCATGGGTTTACTGAAGAGGTGAGCGGATTCCCCGGTCAGGCCCCATGGCGATCGTTTAAATCGCAATCCGCATTGCAAAATGATATTCGTCGCCGCAGGTGATGCGGCCCCTGCCAAACAGGCGATGGGAGTCCGGTGGTGGGTGAGATGACGGAGGATGCTTGCACGTGACGATAATTCATCAGCCATTTTTCGTGCCGTCATCGCTGTTCATTATTCTGGCGGTCCCGCTCATCCTGGGCTTGATTCCGAGAAACCGCTTTTATGGTGTTCGCACATCAAAAACATTGTCGGACGACAGCGTCTGGTATCGGACCAACAGGGTTGGCGGCTGGGCGTTGATCGTGTCCGGCGGGATTTACCTGGCGGTGGCCCGGGCCTTTCCGATGTCAGGGTCTCATGATCCCGATTTCAATCTATGGCTGATCCAACTCTGCGCCTTCTTGGCGCCTTTGCTCGCCGGCATGATCATGGTGTTGAGGTATTCCGCTAAGCTTGTGAAATAGACGGTGTGAGACTTGTGGCTCAGCCTTTTTTCCGGCCGTATTGTTTGACGATTTGCTCGTAACGAAAGCAGTCCACCTGGTGGTCGTTCACCAGGCCGCAGGCCTGCATGTGCGCATACATGATGGTGCTCCCTACGAATTTGAAGCCGCGTTTCTTCAGGTCCTTGCTGAGGGCGTCGGATTCGCTGGTCTTGGCGGGGACGTCTTTCATGCGCCTGCGCTTGTTGATAATCGGCTTGCCGCCGACGAAACCCCAGATGTAATCGTCAAAGCCGCCGAACTCATCCTGAACCTTGAGGAAGGCGCGGGCATTGGTAACGGCAGACTCCACCTTCAAGCGGTTGCGGATAATCCCTTCGAAGGCCAGCAGCTTTTCAACCTTTTTGGGCGTAAAGCGCGCCACTTTTTCCGGATCGAACCCGGCGAAGGCCTGGCGATAACCCTCGCGTCGCTTCAATATCGTCGACCAACTCAGGCCTGCCTGCGCACCCTCCAGGATCAGGAACTCGAAGTGGCGGGCCTCGTCGTGCACAGGCACGCCCCACTCCTTGTCGTGGTATTCCTCGTAAAGCGGAAACGTGTTCTGCGCCCAGGCGCAGCGGGGCTTTGACATGGCAATGGTTGCGTTGCCTTCATTACAGTAGCAGAGGTAAGGATATTAGCACCAAATCACCCTCGACGGGACGGCCGGAAAAATTGGTATTTAAGAGATAGCGAGAGGCAGAGTGCATACTGCGAAAGGGGTGGTGATCGCGGGACAAAAGACCTGGCGGCAGTATAGATACTCTGCCGCCAGGTAATCAGTGTTGGTCGAAGGTCGATCCTCGATCGTACTTAGCCTTTTGTGCGTCGGCGTGATGCAATCAGGCTGAGCAAGCCCAGGCAAGTCAAGGCGATCGTGGAGGGCTCGGGAATGGACGGGGGCGGTGGGGCGCCTGCGCCCACTAGAGGTGCGACATCATCAATGCCGCTGAAACCGCCGATACTCGCAGTGTAGTCAGGATGAGTGATGTCATGGGACAGACTGTAATCGATGAAGGTAATCGAATTGGATCCTGCGACCAGGGCGTGACCCAGACCGTCGACTGCGCCTTGGTCGAAATCACTCACCGGGAAAATAGCGCCGCTGGTCATGAGGCCGCTGCCGTCCGCTGCGCTCATTGTTCCCGTCTGACCCGCGCCAAACATGGTGATGAGATCGGTGTAGGGATCAAAGACCATGCCGTGTGCGGGTGTCACTGTAGAGTACAGTCGCGTCGTGATGTAGGTGGACAGGTCGATGGTTCCCACGTTGCCATTGCCGTTTGGCTGCCCGTCCACATAGAAGACGGTGCCACCAGTGCCGAAGGCCAGCTGGGTCAGGCCGCTATCGTCGCCGGTAATGGCATGGTTGGTGTTGCCGCCGCCGACCGGGAGCGTGACGGAGTTGAGAGAACCCCCAAAATCGCTGGTATAGACCACGTTTCCGCTGGGATCAAGCGCCAGGTGATAACTGGCCGTACCCGTGTTCTGCGTCCCAATGATGGTTCCGGTGGTCGGATTTACCTCGTATACGTTGCCGGAAGTCTGGCCGCCGACGAGTATATTTCCGCTCGATGAAAATATGATGCCGTCCGCGCCGTTGGTAGAGGTGATATTGCTTGGTGCTCCGAGGGTGAAGCTATTTGTTGCATCATCGTAATTGTAATCCACCTTGTTGACATTCTGTCCGCCGGTGAAGTTGGTGTAGTAAAGTGTGCCGCTGAATGTGGTGGCATGCGCGGCCGCCATACAGAACGAGGACACCGCCGCTACGGCAAGGCAATGTGCCTTAACGTGTTTGAGTAACATAGGACCCTCCAATATGTACCGTCAAATTTTCGCCAGATCGGGCCTCTGGCGTGTACTTCGATTAGTTTTACACCTAATAGGTGTTTTTATGTCTTCTAATAATATAGGCATTTCGCGTGCCAATCGAGCAATGTCGCCACGCAAAAAATAGTAACATTTTAATTTCTAATGTTATTTAGCGGCATCTTTGGGGGGCATGTTGCGGTGACAGCAAATTGATTCAAACAATTGTAAAAATTTTCGACGGTTATTGGCGATTCAATGATGATTGCCGCCTTGGGGTAAAGCTATCGATGAAACATAAAAGCGGCGTTTCAACAAAGGTGTGATATCCAGTTTTTTGAGGATGTATCTCCACATAATACTGCGTACGTCATGCGCCTTTATCTCACAGCCGCGTCGAGCGGTCAGCAATACCGGGTATATGCTGGTCGGATGCCGCTGGGCGTCTGCGCATGACGATGGAAGGGCTCTAGGCCATCTCATTGGATAAACGAGCTTCAGAGACCAAATTACATAGAGATAAATGAAGGAAATACCAGTTATAAGTTGCCACACCGGCCCTGACCACGCACGCCAACCGATGCCAAAACAGCTTCGCGTTTTTGGCGCGACATAAGAGCGTTGGTAAAAAATTCCGGATACGCACCCATACGATTGTTGGCTTCCGCGCCGTCAGTATGTCGCCCTCCGGAATATAAATTCCTTCACCCGCCCTGGCGAAAGTCCGGGTAGAGCAGCATGCCGCCGTCAATGGGCACCGTGATGCCCGTGATGTAACCGGCCAGGTCGCTGCACAGGAATGCAATGGCGTGTCCGATCTCATCGGGTTCTCCGACCCGTCCCATGGGGATCTTTTTGTCGAGGTCCGCAAGCCCTTTGGGGTCTTCCCAGACGTTGGCATTGATGGGCGTTTTGATCGCGCCGGGTGCGATGGAGATGACCCGTATGCCCAGGGCGGCCACTTCCTGAGCCAGTGTCTTGCTGAACATGCTCAGACCCGCCTTTGCGCTGGTGTAGGCGCTGTACCCGGCCCAGGGAATATATTCATGAACAGAAGTTGTGTTGATGATGACGCCGCGCCCCTGTTTGCGCATGAGCTCCACGGCCTGACGGGCGCAGTAATAGGGGCCCACGAGGTCGATCTCGACGACTTTGCGCCAACCCTCGATGTCGCTGTCCGCGCATAGGGCGCGGGGGCCGTCGGTGCCGGCGTTATTGATGAGAATATCGATATTGCCCAGTGCTTGAGTGACTTGTTGAAATGTCGTCGTGACGTCTTCTGGAATGGAGACGTCGTTCAATCTGACGGTAATGGCCTTGACGCCGAATGCTTTCGCTGCGCCCGCCACCTTGTCGGCGGCGTCCGGCTTGTCGCGATAGGTGATGGCGATATTGGCGCCCGCCTGCGCCAGGGATTTCGCCGTCGCCGCGCCCAGGCCGGAATCTCCACCTGTAATCAGGGCATTGCGGCCCTTTAGATCGATTGCAATCATAATGCACCTCTTTGTCTATGGTGATATCAGTACTTCGTAGTCCCGGCCTTCCCAGGCTCCCTCATCCAGCCAAAAGAATGTGAATTGAATTGTCTCTCCGACGGATAAATCCGCCGTCGGCAGGTCCACCGCGTATACGCCGAGGCCGGTATCCCTGGTGTCGACGTCCCTGACGTTTTCCCAGCCGTTGATACCCCAATGCACGCGGGCCGGCGCGCGCACGGCGACGGTGAGTTCGGTTCCCGCGCGCAATTGGCGCAAGTGATAACGCGGGCCCCAGATGTCCCGGCCCGACGCCGGACGCGTCCCCTGATAGCGGTTCCAGGTGGCGATGGGGCGGTCGACCGGATAGCCGGCCGCGCGGCTGTAACACAGCTTGATGAACTCGCTGTGGGCCCACACCAGGGGCATGGCGGACCCGCTGGGCTTGCCGGGCGCCAGGCGCCGCGCCGCTATCGGATCGCTGTCCCATACCTGTTCGGGGAGGAGCCCGCCGGGACCGGTCATGGCCGCCATGGCGTTGAGGTAGGGAAGGGGGTCCTCACCCGCCAGCAGCGCGTAATGGCCGCGTTCCCCCGTCAGCAGAGGCCAGCCGCGCCCGCGGCCCGTGCCGTCGAAGGCGCTACCGTCATTGTGTTCGCCATAACCGTCACCGTTGTAGCGGTGCCAGACGGGGCCGCTGGGGGTGTCTGTTTTGAGCAGGCTGTCGACGGCCTTGAGGGTATTGAGAATGTTGGGGTCGTCGGGGCGGCGCAGGCCGTAGCGAACAAGCTGCAGAAAGTCGGTGGCGATTTGTTCATCGGCGGGCAGATCCGGATCGATGGCGCGGTTTTTTATCAGCAGGTGTTCAGCCAGTGCGCCTTCATGGACAAGCACATCCGTGGGCGCCGTGCGGATGTAGTAGCCTTCCACGCCGATGTTGCGCGCCAGGGGCGTGTTTTTGATATACGCCCAGTCTTCGATATGCTCATTCCAGGTGTCCGCGAGGCGCAGCGCAAATTCCCGCGCATCGGCGTCGAGAAAGGTGCTGCCTTCGACCAGCGCCGCGATGGTGATGGCCAGGGTGAAGGTATTGACGCCGGGGTCCTCTTCCCACCGGTCCTGCCCCGTCGCGGGTCCCTCCCGGGCGATGAACCTAAGCGCGCGCCGCACCATGTCTTTGACGGGGATGCCGTTGAGGGCGCCGCGTTCGTTCAGGGCGGAGGCCAGCAACACGGGGAAGGCAGTTTCATCAAGCTGGATCCCCTGCCAAAACGGATTGCCCCCGAGCCACTGGTTCTGCAGCCAGTGCCCGTCCTCCTGCTGGGTTGCAATGAGGTAGCGAAGCACGTCGCGGGCGTCATCCAACGCACCCATGGCCACCAAAGCCCCGGCCGTTTCGACCAGGTCGCGGGACCATACCAGGTGATAGCCGGCACGGCTCTGGCAGTCCTCCCCCCACGGGACCGAAAGGCTTGCCACCGCGGCGCCGCAATAGGTGCGGTCCTGGTGCACCTTGAGGACCATGCCGGACAGGGCGAGCATCTCACGGAGATTGCGCGGCAGGTCGGGTAGCTGGGATTTCCCCAGCCATGCCTCCCACACCTGGGACTGGGTATCCCAGACCGTTGAGAAATCTTCCATCAGACTGGAAACGGCGAGCGTTGCCGCCGAGCTCTTGCTGGTTGCGAATCCCAGCGCCAGCGTGGCCTGGCTCGGCAGTTCCCCCATCATCGCCACCGCGCCGGGACCCGCGCTGCCGTATTCCCATGTCATGCGTCCGTGGCGGTCGAAGTCCTGCCACCCATCGCTTGCCGCGAGGCAGCCCACGGAGCAGCGTTGCCAGGCATCCGCGCTTGCTTCCCCGCCCGCCACCAGGGCCAGGGCGAACGGCCCCTGTTCCGCCCACAGGACGGTTCTACCGTTATATCGCTCCACGGAAGCGTGATTGTTCGTGGCATCTTCCCCCAGCCGCGGTGACAGCAGGACATACGCTTTGAGGCCCCCCTCACCCGCCAGCCGATAGCGCAACAGGAGCACGTCGCGGCGTTGGGAGGGGCAAACCTGCAGCGTGAATGTGAAGCGCGCATGGCGATGAATGATTTCCACGGCGGGGATACCCGCTTTTGGCAGGATGATTTCGTAGTCCCGGTGGCGCCGCAGCTCGACCCAGAACCCTTGGTCGTCGGCGATGATAAAACCCATATCCTTGATCTGCGGGATGTCGATACGCGGATAATATATTTCAGTGACGATTCCCTCGGCGATAGTGAACCACAGCCGTGATGATCCAAGGCTGGTGCCCACCATGTCTTTTGCCCCGCTAGCCCAGGTGGGGTGTGAATAAGGCCCCTGTGGTGCCTTCATGTGTGCTCCCTGTCATCAGTGGATTGCGTTTGTAAAGTCACATGTGGAATACGCCGTAGCGGTCGTGATCGAAGTGATGAATTTTGGCGACTTCAATCTCCGACCGGCAGAGTTTTGTCAGCCGGCACGCAGCAACTCCAAGCACGGTGCCTATCAATGGACCCAGCCAGTATACCCACCAACTGTGCCAGTGACCGGAGATCAGCGCCGGACCGAAGCTGCGCGCAGGATTGGTGCTGGTGCCCGATACCGGCGCCTCGAGGAACACCATAATCGCGTACAGCACGGGGAACAGGCCCGGCGTGAACGCCCGCAACCGGCGGTGCTGGAGGAAAAAGAACAAACCGACGATGAGGGCGAAGGTGGTGACGATTTCGCCGAGCAACGCCGCTTCGTTGCCGTATCCCGGGCCGGGGTAGGTGGCGCCGAATTCGATGCTATGCCCCAGTGCTCCCCACGCGAGCAGCGGCAGTGATCCAATGACCGCCCCGGTAAGCTGAGCGAGCGCATAGCCAGCGGCGTGGCGTGTCTTCAATTTTCCCATCAGTAAGAACCCCAGGGTGACGGCGGGATTCAGATGCGCGCCGCTCTCCTTGCCCAGGGGTGAAAGCGCGATGAGCGCTCCGGTGGTGCCAAAGAGAAACCCGGTGATCAGGCGCAGCAGTCCGGGGTCCGGGAGATATTCAGCTACGGGGCTGCCGTGGCCGAAATCCACGATCACGACAGATAGTCCCACCGCCAGAAGCAGCGCCGTGCCGATCATTTCCGATGCGTATAACAGCCAGGGGAAGGGTTGATTAGGGATGTCCATATCGCTTGAGCTGGGAGTCCATTTGTTGTGGTATGTCGCGGTGTATGCAACGCCCGTGACGCCGGATGGTGGTTGGCAGGCCGTTGGCCGCGATCCGCGAAGTCAGACTGGTCGGTTACCCTTGTAATGGCCATGCCTGGCATGATGTCAGCGGGTGTACCGCATTGAGGTCCAATATAGAAGACTTTGCATATCGATAAAGATTCCCTCATAAGGGAAATGAGATTATGTCCCCAGCATTAGGAAATTTTACCCAAGCCGCTAATTAATATAGACAATAAAGGATATCAGGGGGTGATCACATGTTTGACGCGCGGCGCGGGTGATCGACCGGTGTTAAACCACGGCCGGTTCCCTCTTCTCTGCAGCGGCGGCGCGCTCGCCACCCCCGGGCGGTGCCTGACAGGGTTTGCAGGGGGCGGTACTTGCCCACGCAGAGGCGATGCGCCGGCGTATCCATGACCGGGTAGCCGCTTCCTATAACAAGGAGATTGCTGCGATCACCGCCACCCGGGGCAAAGTGCGGGCGCGTCTGAGCCGACTCCACGACATAGCCAAGGCCAAGCTGCAGGCAGCGGTGAAGTCACAACGGGACAAGGCGAAGAACAGCTCGAGGATGAGTTGAAGAAGGGATTGGGTTTTTGAAAGTCCCCGTGTTTGAACGGTGCAATCAGGCGCTCAATGATTGAAAAGTTCGCGGGATGACATGGGCGGCGTTGAACGCGTCCCGGTCCGCTTCCACCGTGACGGCGGCCAGCTACAGAGTGCCATGATATTGCGAAAGAAACTTTCTATCCGCTGTGTGAGCGCCTGGAGCTCACGGCACAGCATTACTGTCCTGCGCCGCCTCTGCGGCCAGCGCGGTGTCTGCCTCGGGTCTCTTGGGGGCGCTACCCGATCGCCCATGAGGCTTGTTTGCAGCGGATTCCAGAAGTGAGGCAAGCCGTTCAAATGCTTCGTGATTATAATAGGCAAACATGAGGCCAAGGCCGTCGCCGCGGCTGTTAACGACCAGGGCATCGATGATAAGTGGATCTTCGGGTGAGATATGCAGTTCCAGGCGCACGATTGAACCTTGCAGGTGTGCAATTTCCCCGGTTTCCAAGAACGCCCCCTCAAAACTCAGGTTGCGTGTTGTTGCTGTAAGACGGTAATTCCCCCCGGTGTCGCGGTAACGAATGACAGCGCGCAGTCTCAGGGGCGAGCGAAGATTCATACGCCGTTCCATTTTGTGCCTGGTGTTCATACTAAAATTCCTGCCATTGAAAGTTTTGTCATGCTCGGTTCTGCATCTTGTCACGTCATCCTGGCGGAGACATGCGCATTGCCAGGTGCCCGGCCGGTATCCCACGACATATCATGAATTCACTCATGTCATGGGAGCGATTTGTTGGATATTGGTGGTATTGTGCACGTCCCTGTGCACGCAGTATTTATAATGGGTGAGAGGCGCCGGGACTATAACCTAAGTTACAGCGCCTGACGACGGCTGATATTTTCCAGCGGCAAGCGTCGGCGCTGGGGCCCGCATCGATCGGACCGCCGGTCACGGTGGCGGCAGGTTTTGCCCGCACTGTTCTAGCCCGCATTTCTCGCCGCGGGTCGTCGCGAGGGCGGCTAAGGTGCGGAAGATTCACGGCGCACGGACTGGAAGGCGACGAAGGCATAGCCAACACTATGTCGAGGAGCCTGGAAGGAGTACGCCGTGAAGATTCAGTGCATTAGACGACCGCAGTAGATTCGTGGTGGGAAATGCGGGCTAGTGCGGCGAAGTGCCGAGTGGGCTGGTTGATGCGCGGGGGGTGCTGTATAACTCCTGCTCGGATTTTCGTAACAACATTTCAAGATTGAGCACATGCAGCCTTCCGCCCTGTGTATCTATAATCCCTTCGCGCTTGAGTTCGGCAAGGAGCCGGTTAACCACGACGCGCACCGTTCCGATCATGTGAGCCAATTCCTCATGTGACAGGTCGCTGATGAGGTTGATATCGGAGCATGTCAGCCGATCATTGCAATAGCGCAGTATCAGGTGAGACAAACG
>CAYXAX010000081.1:0-11192 GCA_964463055.1 uncultured Gammaproteobacteria bacterium
CCAGGGCCTTGATCAGGCCGATCTCCGCGGTGCGCTGGGATACGGCCACCAGCATCACGTTCATGATCAGTACCCCGGCCACGGCCAGGCTGACGGCGGCGATGCCCGCCACCGACAGGGTCAGGACGCGGAAGATGCGGTCGAAGGTGGCCAGCACGGCGTCCTGGGTGATGACGGTGACGTCCTCCTCGCCCTGGTGACGTGCCTTCAGCATGGCGCTGATATCGTTTTTGGCCCGCGCCACATCGCCGCGGGTGCGCGCCTCGGCGAGGATGCGGAACAGGCTCGAGGTGTTGAACAGGCTCTGGGCGGCCGCCACCGGGACAATCACCAGGTCCTCCACGTCGACACCGATGGAGCGGCCCTCGGAGCCGATGACGCCGATGACGCGAAAGCGCCGCTGACCAATACGTACCCACTCGCCGAGGGCGTTCTCGGCGCCGAACAGTTCCCGCTTGACTTTGGCGCCGATGACGCACACAGCCGTGCCGCGGTGTATATCGCCGGCGGGCAGGAAGTGCCCCTGGGCCATCTCCCAGTGACGGATGCCCAGCATCTCAGCGGTGGAGCCCAGTACCGCCACGTCGCGCTCCCGCCCCTGCCACGCCACCGGGGCGTCCCCTACCACCACGGGGGCGACGCTCTGCACCGCTGGGCTGCGCAACAGCGCCTCGGCATCGTCCAGGGTCAGGTCACGAGGCGTCTGTCCCACGAACATGGATGGCGAGGCACCGGTGGTCTCGGTGCGCCCGGGCAGTACGATGACCAGGTGGGTGCCCAGGGATGCGAATTCGTCGGTGACGTAGTGGCGCGCGCCTTCCCCCAGGGCGGTCAGCAGCACCACCGCCGCCACGCCTATGGTCATGGCCAGCATCATCAGCGCCGTGCGCAGCCGGTGGCCCAGCAAGCTGCGCAGCGTGTATTCGATGACGTCATTGGCGCGCATGATCGACCGCCCCCTGTACATCGGCCGTGACCCTGCCGTCGATCATGTGCAGTCGGCGCCGGGCGCGGCGGCCGATCTCCGGATCATGGGTGACGATGAGCAGGGTGATACCGTCGCCGTTGAGTTGTTCCAGGATGCGAATAACCTCCTCGCCCGAGGCGCGGTCCAGATTGCCGGTGGGTTCGTCGGCGAGGATCACCTGGGGGTGCATGATCATGGCGCGGGCGATGGCCACGCGCTGGCGCTGTCCGCCGGACAGTTCGTCCGGGCGGTGCTGGGCGCGGTCCGCCAGGCCCAGGGAGGCCAGCGCCTTGGTGATGCGCGGCTGACGCTCCTCGGGCGCTACGCCGCCGAGTATCATGGGCAGGGCGATGTTGTCGGCGGCGCTGAGCCGCGGCACCAGGTGAAAGAACTGAAACACGAAGCCGATCTTCTCGCGGCGTACCCGTGCCAGCTGATCGTCGCTGAGGGCAGTGACGTCTTTGTCATCAAGCAGGTAGCGTCCCGCGTCGGGGCGGTCCAGCAGACCGATGATGTTGAGCAGTGTGGACTTGCCCGAGCCCGACGGCCCCATCACCGACAGGTACTCGCCCCGGTCGATGTGCAGGTTGACGTCCTGCAGGGCGTGCACCGGTTGTCCCCCCACATTGTAGCTGCGCTCGATGTGCTGCAGATCAATCATGACGTACGGGGCGTCACGGCGGTGGCTGCTCCGGCGTGACATAGGCGCCCGCCGTGACGCCCTCGCGGCCCACCGACACCACCACCCGCTCGCCCGGTTTCAAGCCGGCGGTGATTTCGGTGTACTTCCAATTGGAAAGCCCGGTCTTGACCTTGCGTTCTTCCAGACGGCCGTCGCTGCCGTGGTAGACCAGGACCCGCGAGCCCTCCAGCAGCGCCTCCGTGGGGATGCGGGTGACGTGGTCACGGGCGTTGAGAATGATCTCGATGTCGGCGCTGTAACCGGCCAACAGGTCCTTGTAGACCGATCGATCGGCGAAGGCGGCCTCCACCTCCACGGTGCGCGCCTGCTTTTCCACTTCCAGGACGTAGGGGGCGATGCGCTGGACGGTGCCGGGAAAGGCCTTGCCGGGAAAGGCGTCCAGGGTGATGCGCACCGGCATGTCCAGGCGGATCGCCGGCGCGTCGTACTCGTCGATGGGCGCCGAGATGTACAGGCAGCTGTTGTCGATGAGGTCGATGGCGGGGGGTGTCTGGATACCGATGGGAGAGGGTGTGGCAAACTCGCCCACCTCGCCGTTGATCTCGGCTACCGTGCCGGCGAATGGGGCCTTGAGGATGGTGCGCTCCAGGGCCGCCCTGGCCACGTCCACCTGGGCGTCGCTCACATCGACACTGGCCCGGGCGGCGCGGCACGCGGCAGCCTTGGCCTCGGCGTTGGCCACGGCGCGGTCCACGTCCTCGTCGGAGGCCAGGTTTTTCTTTTTCAGTTTGACCTGGCGGTCGGCCTCGCGCTTGGCCTGGCGCGCCACGGCGCATGCCTCGTCGGCCAGTGCCTGCGATGAATGCACCTGGCTCTGGTCAAGCTTTAGCTGCGCCCTGAGGTCATCGTTCCACAGCTCCAGCAGGACCTGTCCCTTCTGCACGTGATCGCCCTTGGCCACGTTCAATTCCGCCACCTGCCCGCCGATGGGCGGTGCCAGGCGGGCGCGGTGGCACGCGGTCACGGTGCCGGCGCGGGTATTGGCTACGGTGGCCTCAACGCGGCCCGTGTCTACCGTGGCCAGCGCCACGGAGACCGGCTTGGGACGCGTGCTGTAGAACACCAGGCCGGCGATTGCGCCGATCACGACAACAGCGATGATGAGGCGGCGGAGAGTGCGGTTCATGGTTGCGGCGTCGATTGCCTTTGGCAGCAGCGGTGTTTCATCATCCGTGCGTGTGCCCAAAAGGTCGGTGATTGTACCGGTGGTGTCAAGGGCCGTTGTCTATTCGGTGGCGTTGGAATCATACCTGCCCCCGGTGTGCAGGCGCGTTCTGGCGCGCCGTCATACCAGGTGTCAGTGTTTGTCATCCCTTGCCGCGGCGACGACGCGTACGGGGAACGGGTCGGTGACGCTGCCGGTATAGAGTGTACGGTGCGGGAAGGGGATCTCGATACCGTTTTGATCAAAGGCCTGTTTGATCTCTATCTGAACACTGGTCTTGAACGCGATGAAGTTCTCCCGCTTGGTCCACAGGGAGAACTGCAGATCGATGGACGACTCACCGAAGCCGAGGAAGATGAACAGCGGCTTCGGTTCCTCCAGACACAGGGGGTCTTTGCTGGCCACGGCGGTGAGCACATCGCGAACCTTGTTGATGTCTTCCTTGTAGGCCACGCCGATGAGCAGGTCCAGGCGCCGGATGGGGAATTTGGTCAGGGTGGTGACCTCGGATTTGATGAGGGATTCATTGGGGAGGCGCACGTACAGGTTGTCGTAAGTGCGCAGCTTCACCGACAACAGATCGATGGACAGCACCTCTCCGGTGGTGTCACCCACCTTGATGATATCGCCCACGGAGAAGGGCCGCTCACCGATGAGAAATAGCCCGCTGATGAGGTTGGAGGCGGAAGTCTGGGAGGCAAAGCCGATGGCCACCGACAGAATGCCGGCGGCGCCCAGGACGATACTCAGATCGAAGCCCAGCTCGTGCAGGGCCGAGACGGAAAACAGCAGCAACAGCAGGTAAAAGGCCAGCCTTCTGATCAGCATTACGTGATGGGCGGTCATGTGTCTGCCGAAGATCCGTTGGATGGAGACGCTGGCGGTTTTGGCCAGCACCACGCCGACGCCGAGGATGAGCGCGGCGCGGACCATGGCCATGAGCCGCTCGTGGTCGATGAAGTCGGTCACGTGTGACCACAGATTATCCATGCTGCGAATTACTCCGAATCAACTGAACAGGGCACTGAAGGCCCGTGACAGGATACCCTTATCCGCATGCAGTTGCGGTTCGCACAGCAGGCTTGCTTCGCCCGCCTGGGGCGGCGGCCGCTTGTGCAGCCGCAGGGATGCGTTTTCATCCAGTGCCTCGCGGGTGATGGTCACCATATCCGTCCACAGTTGGCCCGGCTCGGCGCTGTACAGGGATAGATATATTACCGGCAGGTTGATGCGCTCTACCAACAGGGATTCGGTGGCGCGGTTGATGATCTGCACCGGGGTGACCGCGCGATGTGGGCGGATGGGTAGCTCCTCCAGGGTCAGCCGGCAGTGGGTGGTGCTGGCGTAGCACAGTTCTCCCTCGCGGGTGGAGGGACCGAACCACGTATCCGAAGGGCGTACGATGGGCGTGGACTCCAGCGGCTGACGGTTGTAATTGGCGCTGATTTGTACCCACAGGGGCGAGCTGACGAACAATACCGTCTCCTCGCCGGGAGGGACATAGAAGGGGCTGACCGGGCGTGCTACCACTGAGCGATCGGCGAGGGTCGGCATCAACCATAGTGTATCGGTGGTTCGTCGGAATACGAAGCGATTCTGTACGTCGGGTACGGCGGCGGGGTCGGTGGGGCGCGCGCGCTCCACATCCACCGCACTGTCGTCGGTGGTTTCGCAGCGCTGGTAGCCGAGGCGCCATTCCCGGCTCAGCCGTAGAATATGGATGCTCAGCGGCCCGATACGCCAGCGCAGGGCCTGACCGTCGCTGAAGCTGAACTCGCCCCACCATATCAGGGTGTTGTTTTTCACCACCGTTACGGGCTCTACCTTGTGCGCGATTTTTTCTTCCATCACCTGCTTCACCATGCGGCATGACTCCCCTTATGATATACGCGTTTGGTTGTGGGGTGATTGATTGTATCTTTCCGGAAGGCGACGAGTGGCGCCTTAAGGTGTACGGCCCTCAGCCGACATATCATATATATAGTGATGCATCGTGCCGCGCTGCGGGTATTGAGGCACCCCGGGCGCGTCGATATACTGACCGTGAGCGGGCCGCCGCAATAGAAGCGGGATCATGCAATGAATATTCAAGAATACTTGCGCAGCTGCCGGGAGCTGAGTGCGCTCTGTACTCAGAACGGGTGGATAGACAATGACACTCTGGAGGTGCAGGTCATGGACCGACGTCCCAACCAGATCACCGCAGCGGTGCAATTTGACGAAATCATCATGGAGGGCGCCGGCTGTATCGCGGGGCGCGTCCCGTGTTTTGGCCAGGTTCGAATGCGTCTTGACAGCAACGGGAATGTGGTGGGAATGGACATCCCTCAGTGAACCGGATCTATATCCTTGTTTTTTGTAAGGCAATTATCTGGGTTGACGGTGTAGACCAGCCATGCGCCCCGGCCGCCGCCCGAATAGCCGCGCAATTGCCAAAGGGCTCGAATTAAGCGACAATCAAGCCCTTCCTTAATGCTTAATTACGGAAAACAATGAATATTTTGGGTCTTTATAAAACCAATAGCCCTATGTGGTGGGGGGAGCATAAATGATCATTGATCAGTCACCGATTTCCAGCTTTCTGGTGTGGGCCCTGTATATCGTGGGCATTCCAGGCATCATTCTCAGTATCTTAGTATTGATCAAGGTGACCCGTAGTTTTTACGGCAAGCGGGACTACAACCGGGAAATCCCCGAAGACCAGTCCTCTGGTGGCACGACCCAGGCGACGGCAGGCCATGAGGACAAGCACAGCGGCGAGAGTTCGGTGCACCGGTCGAATTCGTCCCGTGACTCCATAAACCCCCGCATGATCCAATCCGGCTGATTTTCTCCCCCTCCCGTTGATGCCTGCCCCATTCGGGGTAATCGGCGAGTCTAATAACTACCCGCGCGTTCTCGCTGCGGCGGGATCCGCGCGGGCCTGTTGTTTGCTCTTGGGCATTGTCCCGGCTCATCGGTAGCGACATGGCGCAAGCAATCACGCACGTTATCGGTTTCGACGATGCTCCGTTCACCCCGGAACATCGCGGAGATGTGTGGGTGGTGGGCGCGGTCTTTTCGGGTCTGCGCCTCGACGGGGTGGTCAGTGCAAAGGTCAGGCGTGATGGCGTCAATGCCACCCGCACACTGGTCCGGCTCGTCACCCAGTCACGGTTCGCCTCCCAGCTGCAGCTCATCATGCTCCAAGGGGTGGCGTTCGCCGGGTTCAATGTCATTGACGTGCACGGGCTCCACCAAGCGGTGGGCTTGCCGGTGATGGTGGTGGCACGCAAGGCGCCGGACATGCCCGCGATCAAGGACGCGCTGCTGGCCCATATTCCCGGCGGCAGGCGCAAGTGGGCCTTGATTGAGGCGTTGGGACCCATGGTCCCGGTGGCGGGGCTCTATGTCCAGTGCGTGGGGTTGTCCGAGCATCAGACAAGTGAATCGATACGGCGTTTTGCCGTCCATGCCGCTGTCCCCGAGCCGCTGCGCAGCGCTCACCTCATTGCCGGCGGGATAGTGGGAGGATACAGCAGACAGCGGGTTTAACAGGCCGAAAAATACCCCGTTCGGCTTGGACTAATATGCGACGTCGTCTGAATCGTCGCTATCGCTGTCCGGTGCCAAGTCGTAGTCATGCCGCGCCACCGCCTCGCGCAGATCGGCCAGGGCGTCGTGCAGTTCGGCGACTTCTGTTTTGCCGGTTTTTTCATATAAGTCGCGCGCCCGCTGCTGCAGATCCACGCATATCTTGTCGAAGCGGCCCTGGGGGTCGATGACACCCGGTGCCCAGCCGGTCAGGGAGGTAATCTCCGTTGCACTGCGGGACAGGCGTTTCAAGTTCAACCCGTCAGGGTGTTCGTTGAGCGCTTCGTTGACGGCTTTGCACAACTCTTTCAGGGTCACTCTCAGGTCTCCTGGCACAGGGGCTGAAAGGGCGATCCGTGTGCCCCGTCCCGGGCCTCGCGTCGGAATGATCGCCCTGCACCCGTGCCGGCGCAGTACCGTCCTTGGGGGCCAGCGTTGCGGTGGAAATATACGGTTATCGTAACGATTCTTACCCCTGGATGTACACCATAAAATGTGTCCCCCAAGTATATCCCGGCAGCTGTCAACGGGGCGCTTAGCCGGCGTGTCGCGGACCGGCACCGCCCGAGGCGGGGCGGCAGGCGGCCCTGTCCCCGGCTGCAAGTGCAAAACCGCAAGCGGTCAGTCCCTGAGTTTGTAGCCCGTCCTGAGCCACGCCATGGTCAGCGCGGACAGGGCCAGCAACGCCGCGGTGACGATGATCAGGCTCAGGGCCGGGTTGACGTCGGAGACGCCGATGAAGCCGTAACGAAATCCGTCGATCATATAAAAGAACGGATTGAAGTGGGACACCTTTTGCCAGAATGGCGACAGGGAGTGGATGGAATAAAACACCCCGCTGAGGAATGACAGGGGCATGATGACGAAATTCTGGAAACTGGCCACGTGATCGAATTTGTCCGCCCAGATGCCGGCGATGATCCCCAGCGTCCCCAGCACCGCGCTGGCCAGAAAGGCGAACATCAGCAGGGCGGCCACATGGTGAACGGGCAGGGAAACGAAGAAGCTAGATACCACGAACATGGTCAAGGCAACCAGCATGCCGCGCACGGTGGCCGCCAACATGAAGGCGAGAAAGAACTCCAGCGGGGACAGCGGCGACAGCAATACAAATATCAGATTGCCTGTGACCTTTGACTGGATCAGACTGGACGAACTGTTGGCGAAGGAGTTCTGGATGATTGACATCATGATCAGGCCGGGGATCAGGAACGCGCTGTAATCCACGCCGTTGTAGATGCTTACGCGGCCCTGCAGCACATGTGAGAAGACCATCAGGTACAGCAGTGCGGTGATCACCGGGGCCACCACGGTCTGCAGGGCGACTTTGTTGAAACGCAGCAGCTCTTTGTAGAACAGAGCGAAAAATCCGTGAAAATTCATGCCGACTGTCGGTGGGTCAGATCCACGAAAATGTCTTCCAGGTCCGCCTGCTCGGTATGCAGGTCAGTGATGACCGCCCCATCGGCGCGCAGGGCGTCGATGATGTCGATGACAGTGTCAGTCCCCTTGCGCAGCTGGAGCTGGAGGCGGTTGCCTTCCCGGCTGATGACCTTTTCCGCGGCTACCGCGGGCAGGCGCTGTACCGGCTCGGCGGTGGTGACGTAGACATAGATCGTCCCGCCGATGTCCATGGCCAGCAGATTGCGGGTGGTGTCCAACGCCACCACGTGGCCGTGGTTCATGATGGCGATGCGGTCACACAGCATCTCGGCCTCCTCCAGGTAGTGGGTGGTCAGGACGATGGTGTGACCCTCCTTGTGCAGCCGGCTGATGAATGCCCACAGGGACTTGCGCAGTTCCACGTCGACGCCGGCGGTGGGCTCATCCAGGATCACAACCCGCGGCTTGTGTACCAGCGCCTGGGCGATGAGGACACGGCGCTTCATGCCGCCGGACAGTGCGCGCATGTTGGTATCGGCCTTGTCCTGCAGCATCAACGCGGCGATCAGCTCATCGATCCAGCCGTGCTGGCCGCGGCCCAGGCCGAAGTAGCCGGCCTGCAGGGTAAGCACTTCGCGCACGGTGAAGAACGGGTCGTAGGTGATTTCCTGGGGCACCACGCCCAGGCTGCGCCGTGTGTGCCGATAGTCGGTGACCACATCTCGGCCCAGGACCGAGACCCTTCCCCGGGTGGCGAATGTCAGGCCGCCGATGATGTTGATCAACGTGGACTTGCCGGCCCCGTTGGGGCCCAGCAGGCCGAAGAACTCGCCTTCATTGATGGTGAGGTCAATACCCTTGAGGGCATGTACGCTGCCGTAGTGTTTGTGTACGTCGCTGATGGCGATGGCCGGTGTCATGAATGAGCATCCTGGTTAGGCAAGATTCGCCGTCCGCTCGCGAACGGTCCCGGCGGCACTGGGTGCGGCATGGCGGATCGTCGCTGCAGCGCGTATGGCAAACACCGGCGACGCCGGTCATTCACCTGTGTCGTGGCAGGTTTACGTGACGGTGAGTGAACCGCGCTCGTAGGTATATCCGCAGGACATGCTCGATTATACCGTTGCTGCCGGCAATCTTAACAGACAGCGAGCGGCCCGTTCGAGACGGACGGATTATACCGCTTGGGCGGTTTTTGGCAGAAACAGTGACAATGCCGCGATGAAGTGCGGACGAGCCTCGCACAAAACCGCATCGGTGATATCGGGGGATAGACCGGTCCGTTCCCATGCAATCGCGTCGTACGCCGTCGGCTCATAGGTGCCGCCGCTGAGGGTCATTCCCTCTCCGATGCTGGCCAGGGATGAGGCGAGATGGGCGATCGCGGCCTCGAGGGCGTAATCGTGCGCGCCGTCGGGCTCATGGTGATAAGTGACCGCCTCGGCGATACTGTCGGGAAGATTCCATAGCCGCAGTATTTCACCGCCCACCATGGCATGATCGAAGCCCATGACCTCTCGTTCCGCTTCGTGTTGGAGTTGACCGGTGCTGCGCGATCGATACAGGGCGTCGCGGGCCATTTCGGGGAGCTTGAAAAATATGATCAACTGCCCGATATCATGGAGCAGGCCGGTGACGAACAGGCGTTCGCTGTGCAGGACATTGCACCTACCGGCCAGTATACGGGCGATGACGCCGGTAAAGATGCTGTGTCGCCAGAAGCTGGCCATGCTGATCATGGTCCCCGGTACCTTGGAGAAGACATCCACGGCCGAGGTCGCCAGGGCCAGGTCACGCAGTCCACGGGTGCCGATGACCATTACGGCCCGGGAGATGGTGTCAATCTTGGAAGTAAAACCGTACAGGGGGCTGTTGGCGATCTTGAGCAGGTGCGCCGTCAATGCCGGGTCCTGGCTGATGATCTGGCCTATCTTGGTCGTTGTTGAGGCGGGGTTTTCCACCGCTTCGTTGAGTCGTACATAAAGTTCCGGCACTGATACAAGCTTGATACTGCCGGTGACGAGATCACGGTAGGTCATACTCATGCTTTGCTCCCCAATTACTCGCGGATGAGACGCACGACGCCCCATTGCGTTGGTAATCCGGTATAAACCTGTTATTTGGTCGCCGCATCCGCACCACGGCGTTTTTGATTTAAAAATCCGCTAAAGATCATGCATATACGTGCATGCTGCGGCTTCTTTTTGCTGTATCGTCCCGCGCCGGCGTTCCTTTAGATGGCACCACATGAAGATGGAAAAGTCGTTTTCTTTTAGCGACTTGCGAGACGTGATCTGGGTGCCGGCGTGCGTGGAGCAGAGTGACTTGAACCGCCCGGCTTCGGTGCTTCACACCGGCCAGTAGGGTCCTGCCGCACCGATGATGGAGACAAGCATGCCCAACAGGAGATTGATGAGGACTATGTGACGTATTTGGGTAAGATTATGACCGGCGGCGGGCATGTCCCCGGCGGCCACCGCACGGCGCAGACGCCGGAAGGGGGCGAAGAACACATGCATGAATAGCAGGATCATGAGTATGCCGATGCCCTGCATGATGTGGATGTGCACACCGGCACGGGCCATGCCGCCGAAGTGGCTGAAGACCATCCAGTAGCCGGTCAGCGGCAGTAATACGATCGCCAGCCATACCCACAGGAAGAACCGTGTCAGGGTGTGCGACCACAATGCCAAGCGCTGGGGCGCTTCAAGTACTCCGGCAGCCGCCGGACGCAAGGCCATGTAGGCGAAGAACATGCCGCCCACCCAGATGACAGCGCACAACTGGTGCAGGGTGATGGCGATGATCATCCGTACCCTCCTCTCAAAGTGGTATTAAAGGACCTGATCGATGGCGTGTTTGATGGTATCCGCCGGCTGGCGCCCATAAAGGACCTGTACCGCCTTGCCGTTGGCGTCGAACACCATCAACGTGGCACTACTTACGCCGTGGGACTGGGCAAACTGCCGCCCGTCAGCCGTGTCCATGGAGGCCACCAGGAACTTCACGCCGCGCTGCTCATAGGGTTTGCGCAGGGTATCCAGGGTGGTCATCAAATCCAGGTTCTGGACGGTCTCCTTGTCGAATACCAGCACCACGCACGGCTGACCCTTGCCGATGTCGGCCAGGTCGGTGTGGTAACCACGTGGCAGTTTGTATACGGCCAAGCCCAGCAACAGCACGATTGCCGCCGGTACTCCGATGCGCCGCCACAGCGGTGTCCCTGTCGCCTGATTCGATGTCGATTGATTCTTTCCCACGCCGTTCACCTTCCGATTATCTATGCGTTGTATCCGTCGCTTGCCATGCCCCGACACCCGGACCTTATGTTTGTATCCCCAGCAGCGCCGTCATCCGTATCAATGCCTGGCCGCGATGGCTGATGCGGTTTTTCACCGCGG
>CAYXAX010000082.1:0-11089 GCA_964463055.1 uncultured Gammaproteobacteria bacterium
TTGATGCGGCCCTGACATCGTACGCAAAGCGACAGCGCCGCTTCGGCCGCACGGGCGAGCAGGTGGAGCGTACTGCAGGTGCTTAGGCACCGCCTGATCACCGCCGCGATACTCATCCCGCTCTTTGTATGGGGCACGCTCGCATTACCAAGCCGCTACTTCGCCGCGGCGACGGCGCTGGTCGTTGCCCTCGGCGCATGGGAATGGACGGGCCTGACCGGACTGAACAAAACATCGCGCTTGGCGGGTGTGTTCGTGACCCTCGCAATGATGGGTCTCACCAGCGTTTATGTTATTCAAACCAAAGCCCTGTATGCCTTTTTGGGTGTTGTTGTGATATGGTGGGTGGCCGGCTTGTTTTGGGTTGTTGCCTATAATCACAGGCCTGCAGCTTCGTCCGGTGCCGCAAGCGCGGCGTCGAGTGGCTCGAGCCGACTGGGCCGGGCGTGTCTGGGTCTGTTGGTCCTGGTGCCCGCGTGGGCGGCATTGGTTGATCTGCATGAGAGCAGCATTTACGGCCCGAACTTTGTGTTGTTTTTGTTCGTATTGATCTGGGTGGCGGACACCGGCGCATACTTTGCCGGACGGTGGTGGGGAAGGGCAAAATTGCTGCCCAACGTCAGCCCGGGCAAGACATGGAGCGGCGTTGCCGGCGGATTATGGATGGCGCTGCTGGTATCGGTAACCGGCGGTGTAGTCCTGGGTTTGAGTTGGGACGAGACACGCCAGTTCACGCTCGTGGGACTGGTGACAGCTGCTTTTTCGATCGTGGGTGATTTGTTGGAAAGCATGTTTAAACGCCGGGTCGGGGTTAAAGACAGCGGCAATCTGTTGCCCGGGCATGGCGGCGTATTGGACCGCATCGACAGTATCACCGCGGCGGCGCCGCTTTTCCTGGCGGGGCTATTATTGGCAGGGATTCCGAATTGATTGGTGTGACCATACTAGGCTCGACCGGGTCCATCGGGGTGAATACCCTGGATGTGCTTGCGCGCCACGAATCGCGTTATCGTGCGGTTGCCCTGACGGCCAATCGCGATGTTGAGCGGATGCTGGAGCAGTGCCGCAGACATCAACCCGAGTTCGCCGTCATGGCGGACCCGAATGCGGCCGAGCAGCTGCGCAGGCGTGTTGCGGAATTTGCCATGGATACCCAGGTGCTGGCCGGCATCGAGGGCCTGGAGCAAGTGGCGACACTTCCCCAAACCGACTACGTCATGGCGGCCATCGTCGGCGCGGCGGGGTTACTGCCCACGCTTGCCGCCGCCCGCGCCGGCAAGCGAATCCTATTGGCCAACAAGGAATCCCTGGTGATGTCCGGCCGCTTGTTCATGGATGAGGTGAGGAGCAACAATGCCGTGCTGCTTCCCATCGACAGCGAACATAACGCCCTGTTCCAGTGCATGCCCGCGCAGGGCGCCGCCGCCAAGCGCCTTCAGGATGTCGGTGTGCGCCGTATTCTGCTTACCGCCTCCGGCGGACCCTTTCGCCAGGCCACGTTATCGGAATTGAGGCACGTCACGCCCGCCCAGGCTTGTGCGCACCCCAACTGGGTCATGGGGCGTAAGATCTCGGTGGACTCGGCAACCATGATGAACAAGGGCCTCGAAGTGATCGAGGCGTCATGGTTGTTCGACATTCCCCTGGACGCGGTTCAGGTGGTACTGCATCCCCAAAGCGTGGTGCACTCCATGGTGGAATATATTGACGGATCGGTACTCGCCCAATTGGGCAGCCCCGATATGCGCACCCCCATCGCACACGCCCTGGCATGGCCGGAGCGTATCGAGTCCGGCGTCGAATTCCTCAACCTCTTCGAAGTGGCGCGCCTCGATTTTGAGCCCCCGGATTTCCAGCGTTTCCCCTGTCTGCGCCTGGCCTACGAGGCCGCCCGCGCCGGCGGCACTGCGCCGGCACTGCTCAATGCCGCCAACGAGGCGGCGGTCAACGCCTTCCTTGAAGGGCGTCTTGGCTTTACGGATATCCCGACAGTGGTGGAGAGCGTGCTTTCGCGCCTGCCCGCACGTCCGGCCGGCGACCTCGATACCATTCTGGAAGACGACTCCGCGGCCCGCAGCCTGGTGGCCGAGATGTTGACGCACAAACGACAGTACAGCGCCTGATGACCTCATTTCTGTATTCCCTGTTTTTCTTCGTCCTCGCTATCGGGGTGTTGATTACCGTCCATGAATTCGGACACTTCTGGGTGGCGCGCCGCCTGGGTGTCAAGGTGCTGCGCTTCTCCATCGGCTTTGGCAAGCCGTTGTGGCGTTGGCAGCGCAGTCCTGAACATACCGAGTACGTACTGGCCGCCGTTCCCCTGGGCGGCTATGTGAAAATGGTGGACGAGCGCGAGGGCGAGGTGGCTGAAAAGGATCTCCCGGTCGCCTTTAACCGCCAGCCCCTGACCAGCCGTTTCGCCATCGTGGCGGCCGGCCCGCTGTTCAATTTCCTGTTCGCCATTCTTGCCTATTGGGTGGTGTTCATCGTCGGCGTCACCGGCCTCAAGCCGGTGGTCGGTGAGATAACCCCCAATACCCCCGCCGCCCGTGCCGGTCTTGTACAGGGCGATGTGATTACCGCCGTGGCGGGTGAACAGACCCAGACATGGAAGGACGTGATACTTGCGCTTCTGGACAAGGCCCTGGACGGCGGGACCGTGGCCATTTCGGTGCGCGATGAGGCGCGGGGGCAGCACGTGGTCAATCTGGATATGCAGCGCGAGCTGGGTCAATTGAACCAGGGAAACCTGTTGTCGAATCTGGGGCTGCAGCCCGCCCGGCCCAATATCCCGCCGGTGATCGGCCATATTGAGGCCGGCACCCCCGCCGAGCAGGCCGGTCTCAAGGCCGGAGACGAAATCGTCAGTGTCGATCAACAGCCGGTCAAGGGCTGGGAGTCGTTCGCCGGCTATATCAGGAAACACCCGGGGCGCAAGGTGCTGTTGGAATTCAGTCGCGACGGCGCCAGGCACAGTGTCGAGGTGGTGCCTGCCCTGGTGCATACCAAAGAAGGCGATATCGGTCGTATCGGCGCGGCTGTACAGATTCCGGATGATTTCGACAAGCGGTATTTCACGGTGGTGCGTTATTCGCCGCTTACCGCCTTTGGGCCGTCATTGAGCAAGACCTGGGAAATGTCGGCGCTGACGCTGAAAATGGTGGGCAAGATGCTGGTGGGTGACGTATCCACCAAGAACATCAGCGGCCCACTCAGCATAGCGCAGTTCGCCGGTTCTTCCGCTAATGCCGGTACGGCGGCGTTCCTCAGCTTCCTCGCCATCATCAGCGTAAGTCTGGGTGTGCTGAACTTTCTTCCAATCCCCGTTCTGGACGGCGGTCATCTCCTTTATTATGTCATCGAGTTTTTGAAAGGCAGTCCGGTTTCGGATGAAGTGCAGGCGTTCGGCCAGAGGCTGGGGCTCATGGTGATCATCGGGTTGATGGTCATTGCCTTCTATAACGACATCATCCGTTTATTGAATTCTTGATTAAATCGCAGGGCGCGTGCAAGTGATCTCTACAGGCAAGATCACCGGGATTTGTTTAATCTTATTACTCTACGTTTCCAAGGCCTGGGCATTCACCCCCTTTGTTGTCAAAGACATCAAACTTGAGGGGCTTGAACGCATCTCGGTGGGGACGGTATTCAACTACCTGCCTCTGAGAGTGGGCGAGGAGATGGATCCGGCACGTTCGGCCGAAGTGATCAGCGCCCTGTATAAGACGGGGTTCTTCGATGACATACGCCTCGCGCGCCGCGCTGATACCCTGGTCATTTCAGTGACCGAGCGCCCCGCGATCGCCAGCGTCAAGACCACCGGTAACAAGGACATCACCGACGAGCAGCTCAAGGATGTCTTGAAGCGCATCGGCCTTACCCAGGGGCGGGTATTCGATCCTTCCTTGCTGGACAGCGTCAAGCAGGAACTTCAGAGCCAGTATTTCAGCAACGGCAAGTATGGCGTCAAGATCGATGCCAAGGTTACGCCCATAGTGCGCAACCGCGTGAACATCGCGATCGATATCCACGAGGGCAGTGTCGCCAAGATCCGTCGTATCAACATCGTCGGGAACAGCGTCTTTTCCGAGAAGGAGCTGCTTGATCAGTTCGACTTGGGGCCGCCGGGGCTGTTTTCGTTTTATACCAAAAACGACCAGTATTCCAAGCAGAAGCTCGCCGGCGACCTGGAGAAGCTGCGCTCGTATTATCTCGATCGCGGCTATATCAATTTCAATATCGAATCCACCCAGGTCACGATCACGCCGGATAAAAAAGACGTCTACATCACCGTGAACATATTCGAGGGTGAGAAGTACTTTATTGACAACGTGGCTATCGCCGGCGATACGGTGGTGCCGAAGGCGCAGCTGCAAAAGCTGGTCTCCGTCAAGTCCGGCGACGTGTTTTCCCGCAAGAAGATCTCCCAGACGACGACCGCCATCGGCGACCGCCTGGGCAAGGATGGTTACGCCTTTGCCAACGTAAACCCGGTGCCCGATATCGACAAGGACAAGAAACGCGTCTCCCTGACGTTTTACGTGGATCCCGGCAAGCGCGTCTACGTGCGCCGCATCAATATATCAGGCAATGCCAAGACCCGTGATGAAGTTATCCGACGTGAACTTCGGCAGATGGAAGGGGCGTGGCTGTCCACGGACAAGGTCAAACGCTCCCGGGTGCGGCTGCAAAAGCTTGGATTTTTTGACGATGTTTCGGTGGAGACACCCGCGGTACCCGGCACCTCGGATCAGGTGGATGTGGACTTCAACGTCAACGAGCGTCCCTCGGGTTCGCTCACCGCGGGCGTCGGATACTCACAGTCCCAGGGCTTTCTCGTCAACGCCAGCGTCAGCCAGGACAATTTTTTCGGCACGGGAAAACGCGTAAGCGCCACCGTGGATAACAGCAGTGTCAATACCATTTACAGTCTGGCCTATACCAATCCCTATTACACCCTGGATGGCGTGAGCCGCGGTTTTACGGGCTTTTACAGGAGTACCGACGCCGGGCAGGCCAATATCGCCGACTTTTCGTCAATTACCTATGGCACGGGCGTCAATTACGGCATTCCTCTTTCGGAATATAATCGACTCAGCGTGGGTCTGGATTATGAACACACCTATCTGAAAACCACGACCAGTACACCGCAGAACTATATCGATTTCCTAAATAAAAATTCATATAATTTTGATATATTCAAACTGTCCACCGGCTGGTCTCACGATACGCGCAATCGCGCCATCTTCGCCGACAGGGGCATGTATCAGAGCCTGAGCGGTCAGGTGGCCGTGCCGGGCGGTGGATTGACGTTTTACAAGGTAACTTACCGCCAACAGGTTTATGTGCCTTTATCCAAGGAATTGACCCTCTCCCTGAACGGGCGAGTCAGTTATGGCGATGGTTACGGCAACACGACGCAATTACCCTTTTTTGAGAACTACTTTGCCGGCGGCGCGGACTCCGTGCGCGGTTTCAGGGTCAACTCCCTGGGCACTAAGGATCCTGCCACCGGCAGGGCAGTGGGTGGGTCGTTTCTGACTGTGGCAAACACGGAGCTGATTTTCCCCATGCCCTTCGTCGGTGATACTAAATCATTGCGTCTCAGTGCGTTTTTTGATATCGGTAACGTCTACGACACCGTCAGTGATTTTAATACCGGGCAGCTCCGTGGCGGGGCGGGCGTATCGGTGATCTGGATATCCCCCATCGCGCCGCTGACATTCAGCTTCGGATGGCCGGTGCTGAAGAAACCGGGTGACCAGACTCAGTTTTTCCAGTTCACATTGGGTGCATTTGCTTTCTGATAACGGCCGGAGTGATTACATTGAGATACAGAAAACTATTTATCGCATTATTGCCTGGGTTGCTCTGTTGCGCCGGCACGACGGCGGTCTCTGCGGAGCTCAAGGTTGGGTACGTGGATGCCAAAAAGGTTCTGGAGCAGGCGCCCCAGTCGCAGGAGATGACCAGCAAGCTGGAAAAGGAATTCGAGCCAAGGAAAGAAGAGGTGGTTACCGAGCAGGATAAATTGCAGCGTCTGGAAGACAAGCTGACGACGGACGGCGATGTCATGAGCCAGTCCGAGCGGGACAAAATTGAACACCAGGTCGTCTCCCTGAGGAGAGACCTGAAACGGTCGCAGGACGATTTCCGCGAAGACTTGAATATCCGCCGCAACGAGGAACTCGGGAAGCTGCAGAATCTGGTCAATCAGGCCATCACCGCCATCGGCGGCGACGGCAATTATGATTTGATACTGTATGACGGGATCGCCTTCGCCAACCCGCGTCTGGACCTGACGGATAAGGTGTTGGAGTGGCTTTCCAAGCACAAAAACATGCCGCTGCCGAAAAAGTAATGCCTCGATGAGATCAAGGGTGGTAATGACCCTTGCTGACATTGCCGAGAAGATTGGCGGTAAGGTCCACGGTGACGGCACGATAGCGATAGAGCGTGTCGCGACCCTGCAAAAGGCCGGCCCCGGGGCCATATCGTTTCTCTCCAACCCGCGTTACCACAGATACCTTACGAGCACTCAGGCCTCCGCGGTCATTCTCGCGGCGGAGCACCTCGACGCCTGTCCGGTCAATGCGGTGGTGGTCAGCGACCCCTATCTCGGCTACGCGCGTACCGTGACCATGCTCAATCCGCCTGCCGAGATCCATGCGGAGATCCATAAAGCAGCAAGTATCTCGCCGCACTGCGTCCTGCATCACACCGCATCCGTGGGGCCGGGCTGCGTGGTGGAGCAGGGCGCCACGATCGGCAGACACGTGGTGCTCGGACCCGGCTGTTATATCGGCAGAGATTCCAGGATCGGTGACGGCAGCCGACTGACCGCAAATGTGACTGTCTGCCACGGCAGCGTAATCGGCGAGCGCGTACAGATTCAGCCTGGAGCGGTCATCGGCAGTGATGGTTTCGGTCTGGCCAATGACGAAGGGTCATGGATCAAGATTCCACAGTTAGGCAGAGTCGTGATCGGTAATGACGTGGAAATCGGCGCCAATACAACCATCGACAGAGGCGCGCTTGACGATACCGTTATCGAGGACGGTGTAAAACTGGATAACCAAATCCAAGTTGCCCATAATGTCCGTATCGGCGCTCACACGGTGATTGCCGCCTGTACCGGCATTTCCGGCAGCACGCGTATTGGAAAACGATGCGTGATCGGCGGCGGTGTGGGAATCGTTGGACACTTGGATATCACCGACGACGTACAGATTACTGGAATGTCGTTCGTGCACAAATCGCTCACCGAGGCCGGTGTCTATTCTTCGGGGACTCCATTGGAGCCGACACGGCAGTGGCGAAAGAACTTCGTCCGCTTTCAGAAGCTGGACGATCTGGCGCGGCGGGTGCGGCACTTGGAGTCGCTTCTTGTCGGGATAATGAAAAAGGAGGGGAGGGATTGATGGAAAACATATTTTACGGGTCGGGTCTGGAATGAACGATAACACAGTCATGTCTAAAACAGTGGGTATCAACGACATTCTCAAGTATCTTCCTCACCGATATCCGTTTCTCCTGGTCGATCGCGTCCTCGAGTACGAGGAGGGCAAATCACTTGTCGCCGTGAAAAATGTGACGATCAATGAGCCGTTTTTCCAGGGCCATTTCCCCACGCAGCCGGTAATGCCGGGGGTGTTGATTCTGGAAGCCCTCGCCCAGGCCGCCGGCATCCTCGCCTTCAAGACCGCCGATGCCACGCCGTCCGAGGACCTTGTCTACTACATGGTGGGTATCGATAACGCCCGTTTTCGCGAACCCGTCGGTCCCGGGGACCAGCTGAGCCTGCACGTGACGCTGAACCGCACCATCAAGAGTATCTGGAAGTTCGGCGGTGAGGCGCGCATCGGCAACAAGGTCGCGGCGACGGCGGATTTGATGGTGGCGGTCGCGTTCAAGGGCCACAAATCTTGATTGATCCCCACGCGGTGGTGGACCCGGCGGCGCACCTTGCCCCCGACGTCACGGTCGGTCCGTACTCCATCATCGGTGCCGATGTGAATATTGGCGCGGGGACATGGATAGGGCCCCATGTGGTGATCCGCGGACCCACCCGCATCGGGGAACAGAATAAGATCTATCAATTCGCTTCCATCGGCGACGATCCCCAGGACAAAAAGTACAAAAACGAACCGACTCTCCTGGAGATCGGCGATCGCAATGTCATCCGTGAGTGCTGCACCATCAACCGTGGCACGATACAGGGCGGCGGCGCAACGCGCATCGGCAATGACAACTGGATCATGGCCTATGTCCACATTGCTCACGACTGCATCATCGGCAACGATACGATCCTGGTCAACAATGCCTCACTGGCCGGACATGTCATCATCGAAGATCACGCAATCCTGGGCGGGTTCTCGCTGGTGCACCAGTTCTGCCGCGTCGGGGCCTACGCCTTTACCTCCATGGCCAGCGGGGTCACCAAGGATGTACCTCCGTATCTCCGTGTGGCCGGCCACATGGCAGAGCCTTACGGCCTCAACAGCGAGGGTTTGAAACGCCATGGCTTCGCCCCCGAGACAGTGGCTCACTTGCGGCGCGCCTATAAGATCATCTATCGATCAAATTTAACGGCGGACAAGGCCGTGGACAGACTGCGCGAACTGGCGCAGGAGTGTCACGAAGTGGGGCGTCTTGCCGAATTCGTTGCGCAGTCCAAACGCGGCATTGTGAGATGACCGGCGTTCGATATCCACGTTATATACCTTGATACGCATTGGCATCGTGGCTGGCGAGGCATCCGGCGACCTGCTGGGCGCCGGCCTTGTGCGTGCCTTGAGGGAGCATGCGCCGGACATGGTGGTAGAGGGCATCGGCGGACCGCGCATGGAGGCCGAGGGCTGCCGCAGCCTTTATCCCATGGAGCGCCTGGCGGTCATGGGGTTGACCGAGGTCATCGGCCGTGTGCGGGAACTGACCCGCATCCGGTCCGGATTGGTGGATTATTTCACTCACCACCCGCCGCATGTGCTCATCGGGGTGGATGCCCCGGATTTCAATCTCGGCCTGGAGCTCAAACTCAGACAACGGGGTATCAAGACCATCCACTACGTGAGCCCATCAGTATGGGCATGGCGGCGTTACCGCCTGCGCAAGATTCGCCGCGCCGTGGATCACATGATGGTATTGTTTCCCTTTGAGGCAGCTTTCTACGAGTCACAGCGCATCCCCGTGACGTTTGTGGGGCACCCGTTGGCGGATATGATCCCGTTGCACAGCGATCAAGCGGCCGCGCGGGCGCGGCTGAATCTTGCGCCTGACGGTGAGTTTTTGGCATTGCTGCCGGGCAGCCGTGTGAGCGAAGTGCGCAGTCTGGCCCCGGCATTCATAGAGGCGGCCCGGATGTGCGCGCAGCGCCGACCCGGTTTGCGCTTTATCGCCCCCATGGCGAGCGCCGCGGTGCGCACGGAGTTCGAAGCGGCGTTGCGACAATGCGTGGATGCCCCGCCTGTGGCGCTTATAGACGGTATGGCGCAACAGGCGATGACCGCAGCCGACGTGGTGCTGTGCGCGGGGGGTACGGCGATTCTTGAGGCCATGCTGCTGAAGCGCCCGGTGGTGATGGCCTATAAAGTCACACCCTTGACTTACTGGCTGGCAGGCTGGCTGGTCAAGATCGACATGTTTTCACTCCCCAATCTCCTTGCGGGACAGCGCCTGATTCCAGAGTTCATTCAGGATCAGGTCAGTGCCGCGAATCTGTCCAGCGCGGTATTGGAATATTTAGAACGGCCGGACCAGGCCGCGGCGCTGCGCGAGACATTCACGCGGCTACACCTGGCGTTGCGCCGGGACGCGGACCACAGTGCTGCACGGGTGGTAATGAATGTGCTGCAGGGCCAGACACGGTAGGTGCGGCGAAACAGGCGCGGCCGGCATACAGCCCGAGGCGGCGCATTAGCTATCAATCATATACCGTGACGGACATATTATTCCGGAATTGATGGGAAGTTGCCCGCCGGGGTATTGTGGCGATGGGCGATATTTGGTAAAAATAACGGCTATAAGGCTTCGGGCCGGGCAATCAAATAACTACAAATAATAAGGGTTAACAATCACACTGTGGAGGATGGAATCATGGGTAGATATGGTGTCGCATTTCTGTTTCTGGGTCTTGCCTTAACGATCTTCGTGATACTGCCTCTGGTCAGCAACGCCGGATACTACCCGTAAGGGCGCGGATCATGCGTGTCGCCCCGGCAGGCAGGTCGCCGGGGTGACAGTCTCTACCACTCTTGGAAAGCGCCGGCGGGCCGTAATCAGCCGCGAGGCGTGCTATCCGCGGGCATTTTCCGCCACCCTGCATTATTCCGCACGGGTTTACTTCACGCTGAGCAAATCCCCAGCCATCATTATCCTATGCTGTCGCGCCCCGCTTTGGCGTTACGTGGGGCAGCGTACATGATCTGCGTCATGAACTATCGGCTCACCCGCTACGGCAAGACCCTGGCCGGAGTGGACGAGGCCGGGCGCGGCCCGCTTGCCGGGCCGGTGGTGGCGGCAGCCGTGATTCTGGATCCGATGCGCCCCATCAAGGGTCTTGCGGATTCAAAGGCCTTGAGCGCCCGTCACAGGGCGGATATCGAGGCGCGGATCAAGGACGAGGCCCAGGCATGGGCGCTGGGCCGCGCGGAGTCGCTGGAGATCGATCAACTCAATATCCTGCGCGCCAGCCTGCTGGCCATGAGCCGGGCCGTGGCGGCGCTGCCGCTGCAACCCGATTATGTGGCGGCTGACGGCCCGTATCACCCCGACGTGCCGTGCCCCAGCCTGGCGGTGGTCAGGGGTGACCAATCGTTCCTGCCCATTTGCGCCGCCTCCATCCTGGCCAAAGAGGCACGCGACCGGGAGATGATCGCCCTGGATGATCTATACCCGGGTTACGGCTTTGCCCGGCACAAAGGTTATCCCACCAGAGATCACCTCAGGGCTCTGGCGCAACTTGGTATTTGTGGCGTTCATCGGCGCAGCTTCGGGCCGGTCAAGGTTTACATATAACAGTCTCAGGTCGCAGGTCACAAGTCAAAAAAACCTAATAACTGCGATAGCACTAGAATAGAGATTGACATAG
>CAYXAX010000083.1:0-11065 GCA_964463055.1 uncultured Gammaproteobacteria bacterium
CGCTGGCGGCGCCGGTGGAGGAGTAAAGCCGCACCTTTCCCGGGGCAACGGTGTCAGCCGCACCGCGATCACACTTCAATCGACGGTCTGAAACCCTTTGAGAAATTACCTACACCTGTTGTTGCTGAGCCTGTGCCTGGTGTCAGTACAGCCTGCTTGGGCGGTAAGTGGGCGTGAGCGTCTGGAACAGTTTTATCAACAGGTGCATACCCTGCGCGCAGACTTTACCCAACAGGTCTACAACAGCCGCTCCGAATTGATCCAGCAGGCGTCGGGCCGGATGGTGATCCAGCAGCCCGGTCACTTTCGCTGGGATTACGCCTCTCCCATTCACCAGATCATCGTGGCCGACGGCAAGACCCTGTGGCTGTATGATGCCGACCTGGACCAGGTGACGGTGCGTCCCGTCAAGGCGTTGAACAAGTCGACCCCGGCGCTGCTTCTGAGCAACCAGACTCCTCTGGATGAGTCTTTTGAAATCAAAAACTTGAGTGACAAAGACGGAATGCAGTGGGTGGAATTGCAGCCGCGCGGCGGAGCAGGTACTTTTAAGCAGGTGCGCTTGGGGCTCGACGCGCAGGGCCCGCGCATCATGGAGGTGACCGATTCATTCGATCAGGTGACGCGACTGCGCTTTGATCACCTGCAGGTGAATCCCCGTGTCGATAGTCAGGTATTTGAATTTACGCCGCCGCCCGGTGTGGACGTCATTAAGGAATGATCGATGAATCAGCTCGGTGAAATCGCCGCCGCCCAGCTGCACATACAGCCCCTGGCCGAGCGCATGCGACCGGCACGCCTGGAGGAGTTCGTGGGCCAGACGCACCTGATGGCCCCGGGCAAAGCGCTGCGCGTGGCCATCGAACACGGCAAGCTGCACTCCATGATACTGTGGGGGCCGCCGGGCACGGGCAAGACCACACTGGCGCGTCTCATCGCCGCTTCCGCGGACGCCCAGTTCATCAGCCTGTCGGCGGTGGGCGCCGGGGTGGCGGATATCCGTGGGGCGGTGAGCCGCGCCCGCAGTGCCCTGGAACAGGCGCAGCGCCGCACAATTTTGTTCGTCGACGAGGTGCACCGCTTCAACAAGGGGCAGCAGGATGCCCTGCTGCCGTTCGTGGAGGACGGCAGTTTTGTATTTGTCGGCGCCACCACCGAAAATCCGTCTTTCGAGATCAACAATGCCTTGCTGTCGCGGCTGCGTGTGTATGTATTGAAGTCCCTGGAGGATCAGCACATCCGCCAGGTGATCGACAGGGCATTGGATGATGCGGAGCGCGGCCTGGGTCATCGCGGCATCGAATTTCCCGCCCCCCAGCGCGAACGCATCGCCCGGGCGGCGGACAGGGATGCGCGGCGCGCCCTGAATCTTCTGGAGATCGCCGCGGAGCTCAGCGATGCCGCCGGCAATCGCGAGGTCACCGAGGCCTTGGTGGACGAGGTGCTCAGCGGCGGTGTGCGCCGCTTCGACAAATACGGCGATGCCTTTTACGACCAGATATCCGCCCTGCATAAATCCGTGCGTGGCTCCGCGCCGGACGCGGCGTTGTACTGGTTGGCAAGCATGCTGGACGGCGGCTGCGACCCGTTGTACATTGCGCGGCGCGTGGCGCGCATGGCCAGCGAGGACATCGGCAACGCCGATCCCCGCGCCTTGGCTCTGGCGCTTAACGCCTGGGATATTCAAGAGCGCCTTGGCAGCCCCGAAGGCGAGCTGGCCCTGGCCCAGGCGGTGACCTATCTCGCCTGTGCCGCCAAGAGCAACGCTGTCTATACGGCATTTGGCGCCGCCATGAAGGATGCCCGCCGCCACGGTTCGGTGGACGTGCCGACGCACCTGCGCAACGCGCCCACCGCATTGATGAAAAAGCTGGGGCACGCCAAGGGTTACCGCTATGCCCATGATGAAGCGGAAGGCTATGCCGCGGGGGAAAACTACTTCCCCGACGGGGTGGAACCCAGGCAGTATTACCACCCGGTGCGCCGCGGCCTGGAAGACAAGATCGCGGACAAGCTCGCCCATCTGCGGGCCCTGGATGAAAAGACCAACAAGAAAAACGAATGACACCTTGTGCGAATCCTGGAGACAGACAGCCTCGCTGAAGACAACGGCGACACGCGCTGATGTTGTGTGCATGGAATTATGAATAGACGGAGAACTGATGCAGGCCCATGGACTCGCCGCTTAAAATAAGCATCCTGGCGGGTATCGCCGCCGGCGGGGCGGTGGGCGCTGTGATGCGCTATTGGATTTCCACCTGGGTGTATGGGATATTGGGCCAGGGATTCCCATACGGCACACTGACGGTCAATGTCCTGGGCTCTTTGGTGATCGGCCTGCTGTATGTATTATTGGTCGAACGGCTGAATCTCGGTATCGAGTGGCGCGCCGTGCTGATCATCGGGTTTTTGGGCTCGTTTACCACGTTTTCATCGTTCTCATTGGAGACGTTCAATTTGATTGAGCAAGGCGAGCAATTGAAGGCATTGTGGAATATCATTTCCAGTGTCGTACTGTGTCTGGGCATGACTTGGTTCGGCATTGCCATTGCGAGGCAGTTATGAAAACCATCGATGTGATGATAGCGCGCATTTATCTCAGTGAGGGGGAAAGCCAGCTGGATACCCTGATGAAGCGCCTGCACGATTGGGAAAAGCTCAGGGGTGTGACGGTATTTCGCGGTATCTCGGGATATGGGACGTCGGGCGTGATGCATACCTCCAAACTGGTGGATCTGTCCCTGCACCTGCCCGTGGTGATTGAATTTTTCGACGCGCCCGACAAGGTCGACGCAGTCATCGAACACTTGAGTACATTCATCCCCCCTGGGCATATCGTTCGCTGGCCGGCGCAGGTCATCGTCGACTGACGTCATGATCGATCCGCGCCTGATCCGCAATGAGCTGGATGAGACGGCCCGTCGGCTCGCTGTCCGCGGATATTCACTCGACACCGAGACTCTCGCCAGGCTGGAGGGTGAGCGCAAGGCGCTGCAGGTACGCACCCAGGAACTGCAGAACGAACGCAATACACGCTCCAAGGACATCGGCAAGGCCAAGGCGGCGGGCCAGGACATCGCCCCGCTGCGCGATCAGGTGGCCCACCTGGGCGAGGCGCTCAAGCAGGCCGAGGGGCAACTCGAACAGGTCCAGGTGCAGCTCAATGCGTTGCTGTTGGAGATTCCCAATCTCCCCCACGCCAGCGTCCCACCGGGCAGGGATGAGAACGACAACGTAGAGGTACGCCGCTGGGGTGAGCCGCCGGTGTTCGATTTCACCCCCAGGGATCACGTGGACCTGGGCGCGCGCACCGGGCAATTGGACTTCGAGACCGCGGCCAAGATCTCCGGCGCGCGCTTTGCCGTGATGAGCGGACCGCTGGCGCGGCTGCACCGGGCGCTGATCCAATTCATGCTCGACGTGCATACCGGCGAGCACGGTTACACCGAAACCTATACACCTTACATGGTCAACGCTGACAGCCTGCGCGGCACCGGCCAGCTGCCCAAGTTCGAGGCGGATCTGTTCAAGATCGACTCGGGGCGTCCCGATGAGTCGACGCCCAGTGAAGTGGAGGCGATCGTGCCGGACGGCGGCACTTCATCCGTGGAACTCCAGACAAAGACCTTGTATCTCATCCCCACCGCTGAGGTGCCGGTGACCAACATCGTGCGCGACGAAATCATCGACGCCGGCGCCATGCCGGTGATGCGCACGGCACATACACCGTGTTTCCGCAGCGAGGCAGGCTCATACGGCAAGGACACCCGCGGCATGATCCGCCAGCACCAGTTCGAAAAGGTGGAACTGGTGCAGGTCATCAGGCCCCAGGACTCCTATACCGCCCTCGAGCAGCTCACGGGCCACGCCGAGGTCATCCTCCAGCGCCTGGGCCTGCCCTACCGGGTGATGGCCTTGTGCACCGGAGACATGGGTTTCGCCGCCGCCAAGACCTACGACCTGGAGGTATGGCTGCCCGGCCAGCAGTGCTACCGCGAGATCTCCTCGTGCAGCAACTTCGAGGACTTCCAGGCGCGTCGCCTGCAGGCGCGCTGGCGCAATCCCGATACGCGCAAACCGGAACTGGTCCATACCGTTAACGGTTCCGGACTGGCCGTGGGGCGCACGCTGGTGGCGATCATGGAGAATTATCAGGATGCCGAGGGGCGCATTCACGTCCCGGAGGCGCTGCATCCCTACATGGCCGGTATCACTGTTATCGAGTGATGGCCCGGGACACGATACCGTGCGTCGCCCGCATAATCCCTTTTTCTTCCTCGTCCCTTTAAACCGACAATGGACCACCTGCCCGTATTCCTGAATGTAAAAGACACGCCGTGCCTGGTAGTGGGCGGCGGCGAGGTGGCGGCGCGCAAGGTGGCCCTGCTGCTACGCGCCGGCGCCCAGGTCACGGTGATTTCCCCGGCGTTATCTCCAGGTCTTGCAGAGTTGGTTGAAACGGGCGACATCTCCCATACTGCCAAGATATTTTCACCGCACGAGGACGGACTCAAGGGCTACCGCCTGGTGCTGGTAGCCAGCGACGACGCGGCACTGGATAAGGCCGTCTCGGATAGCGCGCGCCGGCAGGGTGTGCCGGTGAACGTGGCGGACCGCCCCGACCTGTGTGACTTTGTGCTGCCCTCCGTGGTGGACCGCTCGCCCGTGGTGGTGGCCGTGTCCAGCGGCGGCGCCTCGCCGGTGCTGGCGCGTCTACTGCGGGCACGCCTGGAGACCCTGATTCCCGCCGGTTACGGGCGTCTGGCGACGCTGGTGGGTACGCTGCGCGGTGAAGTCAAAAAGCGCCTCACGGACCCGCTGGCGCGGCGTCGCTACTGGGAGGCCATGTTGCAAGGGCCGGCCGCGGAAATGGTGTTCGCCGGTCGTGAGGCCGCGGCCCTGGAGGAGATGGAACGGGCCCTGCAGCAGGCCGAGACCCTGGTACCGGGCATGGGCGAAGTCTATCTGGTGGGGGCCGGCCCGGGGGACCCGGATCTGCTCACCTTCCGCGCCCTGCGACTGATGCAGCAGGCCGACGTGGTGCTCTATGACCGCCTGGTGGATTCACGCATCCTGGACCTGGTACGGCGCGAGGCGGAACGCCTGTACGTGGGGAAAAAGCGCGCATATCACACCGTGCGCCAGGAAGAGATCAACGAGATCATGGTGCGCCTGGCCAAGGAACACAAACGGGTCTTGCGTCTGAAGGGCGGCGACCCGTTCATCTTCGGCCGCGGCGGCGAGGAGATCGGTACCCTGGCCGAGGAGGGCATCCCCTTCCAAGTGGTGCCCGGCATCACCGCCGCCTCCGGCTGCGCCAGTTACGCAGGGATCCCCTTGACCCATCGTGACTACGCCCACTCGGTGGTATTCGTCACCGGCCACAGCAAGGACGGGCACACGCCAGACCTCAACTGGCCGGCGCTGATCCAGCCCCGCCAGACCATCGTGGTGTACATGGGGCTGCTGGGACTGGAGGCTCTGTGCCAGGCGCTGGTGGCCCACGGCCTGGCGGCGAACACCCCGGCCGCCCTGGTGGAGCACGGCACCATGGCCTCCCAGCGGGTGCTGGTCGGGACAGTGGCAACCCTACCGCAGCAGGTGAGTCAGGTGGAGGTCCACGCACCGACCCTGGTCATCGTCGGCGAGGTGGTCAGACTGCATGACAAGCTGGCGTGGTTTAAAACGGACTCGGTAGGTTAGTACGCCCCAGCGGCACGATCATCTCTTTTCCCAGGTGCAATTCGGCAGTATCCGAAAAAGCAAAGCGGCCATACGGCCGCTTTGCTTACTCAACTCGAAACCCGTAACCCGCAACCTCCGGGACGCCAGTCTCGGGCTTAATCGTCGCCGTTAAACGCGGCGATCAGCTGCAGCAGGCTGAGAAACAGGTTGTAGATACTGACGTACAGCCCCACCGTGGCAATGATGTAATTGGTCTCACCGCCGTGAATCAGCGCGCTGGTCTGGTAGAGGATGAAGCCGGACATCACCAGCACGAACATGCCGGACACCGCCAGGGCCAGGAACGGCATGGAGAACAACCACGCCGCGAGCATGCCCAGGAAGGCCAGCAGCATGCCCACCATGAGAAAGCCGCCCATGTAGCTGAAGTCCTTGCGGGTGGTCAACGCGTAGGCGGACAGCCCAAGGAACATGATACCGGTACCGCCCATGGCCATCATCACCGTCTGCGCCCCGTTGGGCATGTGCAGATACAGGTTGAGGATAGGGCCCAGGGTTAAGCCCATGAAGCCGGTGAGGGCGAAGATCGCGGCCAGCCCCCAGGCGCTGTTCTTCAGTCGATAAGTCAAAAACAGCAGACCGAAGTACCCCACCAGGGTCAGTAGGAAACCCGGGTAGGGAAGATTGAACTTCATGGACAGGCCTGCTGTGCCGGCACTGAACAACAAAGTCAGCGCCAGCAGGGTATAGGTATTGCGTATCAGCTTGTTGGTGGCGATAACCGAACCGCTGGACTGCGAAACAGCACGCTCATAGGAATACATGGTTGGGTAATCTCCTTTCAGCTTGAGAGTCTCTTGCTAACACTCTATAGAGACCCGGATGAGGTGAGAAAGTTTAATATCGCGCACCACTAATACCAGAAATAGCCCATTTTTCCTACCTCAAATCAACTATATCCACGTTCGCCACGCTGAAATATAATGCTCTTCTGAGTATCGGTCGCGGGAAATAATAGAAAACCCTAATATAACTGATATTTATATACTACGCGGAAAATTTCAACCGGAGAGGTGGCTGAGCGGTCGAAAGCGGCGGTCTTGAAAACCGTTGACGGGCAACCGTCCGGGGGTTCGAATCCCTCCCTCTCCGCCAATCAGGTGTCACATGTCGGGCTTCGGATATCAGGGTTGATGTCGCTGATATTACAGGGGATTCGAACCCCCCGTGTTTCTAATCAGCGGGTTCGACGACTGCGGCACATGCTGGTGTGCGCAGCCCCGATTTAACCCCGCCCGGGGGCCGGTCAGCGCGGTACGCCAACGTCGTTCGTGCGGGCTCTAGCTGCGCTTGGGCGTATTCCCTGCTCACCCTGCCCGTCGGGTAGATATCCGTCCGTAGGCATCGGTATCTGCCGCAATTGGGCCGGCGGGTATTCGGCCCTTGAAGATTTTAATGTCCACAGTGAACGGGATTGTGTTGCCGCAGGTGGGACAGATTTTCTTTTCGCCAGCACTGGCTTTTTGAATCTGTTGACCGATAACAACTTAAGTTTCGCTTAAGACAGCGTGCGAGGTCACATGGGTAGCGGTGGGAGTGACGTGCCGTGGGGAGCCAAATTGACAGGCACTCGTCGGCATGTATAGTATCTGCATGCCTTCGGAACCCTTGGTAAATGACGGGGCAGGCACTGCTCTCCAGGGGTGTGTCAGGAGCAGCGGTGGGGCCTTAACTGATGTTTTTAGAGGGCATGTTTTCCGGTTATTGGATGATGGCAGTATTCCCCGACAGCATATCCGGCGGCCTTCGCCGCCGTCCTCATTATCATCATGATATCGGTGTGTATGACTTGTCTTTGGCAGTAATCGCCATTTCCCCAGAGCTTATTTCCCTATTGAGACTCCCGGCAGGTTCCACATGAAGCTCGACGGTACCCTGTTGGATTTCATGAAGACCGAGGCAAGGAAGAGCCTGCGCAGGAAACGCCTCCCCGAGGCCCTCTCATACTATCAGCGCATATGCGATATCGATGCCGATAACGCCACGTCATGGTGGATGCTGGGCAATGTCAACGGCTGGCTGGGCAATATGAAGGAGGCGGAAGCGGCCTTTAACAAGGCGCTGGCGCTGCAGCCGGATTACGCCGATGCCCACTGCAGCCTCGGCAATGCCCTGTATTCTCAAGGCAAGGCGCAAGAGGCGGTGGAGTGCTACAACACCGCCCTGAAGCTGACCCCGGACCATGCAGAGGCGCGCGTCAATCTCGGCACGGCGCTGCACTTTCTCGGGCGCAGCGATGAAGCGGAGCAGTCCTATCGCTCATCCATCAATCAACGCCCCAAGGCGATGACTTACTATAATCTGGCCAACACCCTGTTCCGCCAAGGTAAGGTGGATGAGGCCATCGAGAATTATGAAGAGGCGCTGGCGATGCAGCCGAGCCTGTTTCCGGCGCGTAACAATCTGGGCAACGTGATGATGTATCTGGGACGGTTCGACGACGCCATGTCCCACTACCGACAAGCGCTGGAGTTGAAACCCGACTTCGCTCTCGGTCATTACAACCTTGGCAATATACTGGAGCTGCAGGGTCGACTCGAGGAGGCCCTGGCCAGTTATCACGAGGCGTTGCGGCACAAACCCGGGCAGATCAAGGCGGCGGCGGGGCAGGCCAGCGTGCTGGAAAAACTGGGTCGCTACCAGGAGGCCGTTGCTGTTCTCGAACCCTTGCTGGAGCAAGGCAAAGATGAACCCGGTATCGCCATCGCCTTTGCCTCGCTGTGCCGTCACATGGGACGCTGTGACGATGCCGTGGCGATGATAAAGCGCCTGCTGGCAAGCATGGACGGGTCCGTGGCGTGGCGCAGGCACGAGTATGTAGCGCTGCACTTTTGCCTGGGCAGGTTGCTCGATGCCCGGGGTTTGTATGACGAGGCCTTCGAGTACTACCAGCGTGGCAATCAGCTAAAGGGTCTGCACTTCGACCGCGCGCGCCATGATCGTCTGATCGATTCACTGATAACGACTTACAGCCGCGCATTCGTGCAGGGTGCGGCCAAGGCGGACCATGGTTCGGAGCGGCCAGTGTTTATCCTCGGCATGCCACGTTCCGGCACCAGCCTGGTGGAGCAGATTCTTGCCAGTCATCCGGCGGTGTTCGGCGGCGGCGAGTTGCAGGTCATACCGCGCATGGCGATGTCCCTGCCAAGGCGGCTGAAGTCCGACACGCCGTTTCCCGAATGTGCCGCGTCTCTCACGCCGGAGCTGTGTAATCAATTGGCGCAGGAGTACCTTGACAACCTGATGGCGATATCCGGCGATGCCCGTCATGTCACCGACAAGATGCCAAGCAATTTCCTGTACCTGGGCCTGATCAGTCAGTTGTTTCCCGGGGCGCGGGTGATTCACTGCGTGCGTGACCCCATGGACACCTGCCTGTCGTGTTACTTCCAGGACCTGGTGGGTACCGAAAACACCTATTGTTATGATCTGCAAGACCTGGGACTGTACTACCGTCAGTACGAGCGGCTCATGGCCCACTGGCGGGAGGTGCTGGATATCCCCATGCTCGAGGTCAGTTATGAAGCGCTGGTGAGTGACCAGGCCGGGCAAACCCGGCAACTTCTGGAGTTCTGCGGACTGCCATGGGACGAGCAGTGCCTGCGCTTCAACGAGACCGAGAGATTCTCCGCCACCGCCAGCTATGATCAGGTGCGCCGGCCGCTGTACAGCCAATCAGTCGAACGCTGGCGTCACTACGCCGCCCATCTCGGCCCACTGCAAAAAGCCCTGGCGGGAGAGTAACGGTCTTTACACCCGCATGCGTTCCATGGTGTCCATATGAGTGATCACCAGGTGAATCCACTCGCACAAGCCAAGAAAAGTGAAGCCATGGCCCGCATGCAGGCGGGTGACCTGAACCAGGCAAAGACGCTCTTTGCCGAGGGGTGCCGCCTCGACCCGGTCGATGCTGAAGGGTGGTGCATGCTCGCCACCGTCAGCGGTCAGCTGGGCAATGCCGGCGAGGCCGAGGCGTTTTTTCGCAAGGCGTTGGAGGTCAATCCAGATTACGGTATGGCGCACCAATACCTTGCAAACCATCTCACCTCGCAGGGGCGCTACATGGAGGCCGTCGATGCCTATCACCAGGCGCTGAGGATTAAACCCCATTCGATTCCCGCGAACGTCAATCTCGCCACCGCCCTGGTGTTGCTCGGGCAATACGACGCTGCGTTGCGCAGCTATCAGCAGGCGCTGCACCTTGATCCCCAATGCCGCAATGCGGTGTTGGGCATGGCCCATGTTTACGAACGCCAGGGGAAGGTGCAGCAGGCCCATGCCCTGATACAGCCGTACCTCGACGCCGGTGATACAGGCGCCGATGTGGCCATGATCTTCGCGGCGCTGTGTCGGCCATTGAAGCGATGCGACGAAGCCATCGCGCTGCTGGAGCGGATTCTGTCCCCCGGTGGCCCGCGCCTGGATGACGGGCAGCGCACCACGCTGCACTTCCGGTTGGGCCGCCTTTATGATGGCAGCGGCGATTTTGACGCCGCTTTCCGCCACTGCGCGCAGGGCAACGCGCTAAAGGCGCGGCAATGGCCCTTCGACCCGCAGTCCCATCATCGCTATATCGATGACATGATCGCGGCCTTCAGCCCGGGGTTCATGGCCGCTGCGCCACGGGCCGCTCACGGTTCCCGGCGCCCGGTGTTTATTGTCGGCATGCCCCGCTCCGGTACCACCCTGGTGGAGCAGATCCTTGCCAGCCATCCCCGCGTATTCGGCGCCGGGGAGTTGGACGAGATCAGCCACATCGCCGCCGGGCTGCCCGCGCTGTGCGGTGTCGCTACCCCTTATCCCCGCTGCGTAGCATCCCTGACCGCGTCCGCGTGCGAACAGTCGGCGCGGCGTTACCTGGATTATCTGCAAGGGATTTCGCCGCCCGACACCGACTACGTCACCGACAAGATGCCGGCGAACTTCCTGCACCTGGGACTGATCAGACTGCTGTTTCCGGAGGCGCCCATTATTCACTGCCTCCGTGATCCCATGGACACCTGCCTGTCGTGCTATTTCCAGAACTTCGGTCCCGGGTTGTCATTCAGCTACAACCTGGAACACCTCGGGGTCTATTACCGGGAATACCTGCGGCTGATGGACCATTGGCGGGATGTGCTGCATCTGCCCATGCTGGAGGTGCGCTATGAAGACCTGGTGGCGGACCAGGAACGGGTCAGCCGCGACATCGTGGACTTCTGCAGCCTGGAATGGGACGAGCGCTGCCTGCGTTTCTATGAGGCGCCGCGCTTGGCGGCGACCGCCAGTTATGATCAAGTGCGCCAACCGCTGTATAAAGGTTCAGTGGGGCGCTGGCGCC
>CAYXAX010000084.1:0-10797 GCA_964463055.1 uncultured Gammaproteobacteria bacterium
ACGATCGAAAATCTGGCCTCGCTCTCCCACCTTGCTCGCTACGATCTCCTAAGGCCGGCAGGCTCCCAGCGGGCCGCTTCTTACAACCCTTTCTTCTATATGGTAAATTCAACCGGCAGCTGTTAAACACGCTGGGCGGTCGCGGTATGCGTATGGCCATAGTCCGTGGCGATCGGTTGCGCGCACCGTGCCAACCCATTAACATGCGTTGCTTTATTTCGACAACTCGCCGACCATAATCGGTTGAAATCAGAAAGAATTGAGGAATTCCAGCTATGCGTAGCCACTATTGTGGTCAC
This sequence comes from uncultured Gammaproteobacteria bacterium, assembly GCA_964463055.1. Lineage (GTDB taxonomy): Bacteria > Pseudomonadota > Gammaproteobacteria > CAWJPQ01 > CAWJPQ01 > CAWJPQ01. Next base: position 300 of record CAYXAX010000084.1, read on the forward strand.
GTCAATGAGTCGTTTATCGACCAGCAACTCACCGTGTGCGGTTGGGTCCACCGTCGCCGCGACCATGGTGGGGTGATTTTCGTCGACCTGCGCGACCGTGAGGGTTTGGTGCAGGTGGTCATCGACCCTGCGACGCCCGCCGCCTTCGCCCTGGCCGAGCAGGTGCGCAGTGAATTTGTCCTGCAGATCATCGGGAAAGTCCGCCACCGCCCGGAGGGGACGGTCAATAACAATTTGCCCACCGGCAAGGTGGAGGTGCTGGCCAGCGAGCTCACCATCGTCAATGCCGCCCACCCCACGCCTTTCGTCATCGAAGAAGACACCGACGTCAACGAAGACCTGCGCCTGCGCTATCGTTACCTGGACCTGCGCCGCCCGGTCATGCAGCAGCGCCTGATGTTTCGCGCCCGCGTCATCAGCGCCCTGCGCGGCTACCTGGAAGGCCATGGGTTCGTGGAGGTGGAGACGCCGGTGCTCACCCGGTCCACGCCGGAGGGGGCGCGGGACTATCTGGTGCCGAGCCGCACCCACCCGGGGAGTTTTTTCGCGCTGCCCCAGTCACCCCAGCTTTTCAAGCAATTGCTCATGGTGGCGGGTATGGACCGCTATTACCAGGTGGTGCACTGCTTCCGCGATGAGGACCTGCGCGCCGATCGCCAGCCGGAGTTCACGCAGTTGGATATCGAGCTGTCATTTACCGACGAGGATCAAATCACCGGTCTCATGGAGACCATGATCCGTGAGTTGTTCGCCAAGGTGCTGGCCGTGGAACTGCCCGATCCGTTTCCGCGCCTCAGCTATCGGGAAGCGGTGATGCGCTATGGCAGCGACCGTCCGGACCTGCGCAATCCCCTGGAGCTGGTGGAAATCAGCGACTTGATGAAGCAGGTGGAGTTCAAGGTCTTCGCCGGCCCGGCCAACGATCCGTCAGGCCGCGTGGCGGCACTGCGCCTGCCCCACGGCGGCGCCCTGTCCCGCAAAGACATCGACGACTACACCCAGTTTGTGAGTGCATACGGGGCCAAGGGCCTGGCCTACGTCAAGGTCAATGACAAGGCGGCGGGCCGCGACGGGCTGCAGTCGCCCATATTGAAGTTCCTGCCCGATGAGGTTATCGGCGCCATCCTGGAACGCACTGCGGCGGAGGACGGCGATCTCGTCTTCTTCGGCGCGGACAAGGCGAAGGTGGTCAACCACGCCTTGGGCGCTTTGCGCGACAAGCTCGGCCAGGACCGGGGTTTGATAACGGGCGGCTGGCGACCGGTGTGGGTGGTGGACTTCCCCATGTTCGAACAGGAAGACGGGCCGCAGCCGCGCTGGGCGGCGCTGCATCACCCGTTCACCGCGCCGCAGGCGGACAGCCTTGACCGCATGCAGAGCGACCCCGGCGGCTGCCTGTCGCGTGCCTACGATATGGTGCTGAACGGCTCGGAAGTGGGCGGCGGTTCCATCCGCATACACAATCACGACATGCAGATGCAGGTGTTCAAGCAACTGGGTATCGATGAGCAGCAGGCGCGTGAAAAATTCGGGTTTCTTCTCGATGCCCTGCGCTTCGGGGCGCCGCCCCACGGCGGTATCGCCTTCGGCATCGATCGCCTGGTGATGCTCATGACCGGCACCCAATCCATACGCGAGGTCATCGCCTTTCCCAAGACCCAGACGGCAAGTGACCTCATGACCGCCGCCCCCTCGGAGGTCACCGAAGATCAGCTCAAGGAGCTGGGTATCCGCCTGCGTACGCCGCCGGCCACGACCCAGTAAAACCGGTGGATCACGGAAAAATAGCGCGTGCGGGACGAATAAGCGCCCGGCAGCGGATTGAGTTTTCAAGACTTTGAAATCCCGGGGATGCCGGTCATCTTCACGGATTTATTGAATTCTGTCCGCAACGGTGTATGTTTGGTATAACGATTTTCCGGTATGCCTCCCCCGGTTATACAGCGATGCTTTTCGGCATGCAGCGCAATACGAAAGGTGTGAACAGCGATGAGTGCACTTCCCGTTGAGCACTTTACGGCTCTCGAAGACGCCCAGTGCGAGGCGCGTATCCATGCCGCCAAACAGGCGCTCGGGAGCCGCCTCATTATTCTCGGCCACCACTACCAGCGTGAAGAGGTGTACCGCCACGCGGACGTGACCGGTGATTCCCTCAAGTTGTCACGCCATGCCGCTCAATCCAGCGCCGATTACATCGTATTCTGCGGTGTGCACTTCATGGCGGAAGCGGCGGATATCCTCTCCCGTCCTGAACAGATCTCCATTCTGCCGGACTTGTCCGCCGGCTGTTCCATGGCCGACATGGCCAACCTGGCAAACGTGGAGCGCGCATGGCGGGAACTGTCCGTTGTGCTGGATCCCGAGGAGCATGTCACGCCGGTGACTTACATCAACTCTGCCGCCGACCTGAAGGCATTCTGCGGCCGTCACGGCGGCATCGTGTGCACCTCCACCAACGCGCGCAATATCCTGGAGTGGTCGCTGGCGCGGCGCGGCAAGGTACTGTTCTTTCCCGATCAACACCTGGGCCGCAATACCGGTTACCGCATGGGCATCCCCCTGGCGCAGATGGCGGTATGGGACTTCACCCAGCCCATGGGCGGTCTCACGCCCCAGCAGGTGCGCGACGCGAAACTGATTTTGTGGAAGGGTTTCTGCTCCGTGCACCAGCGCTTCAAGCCCGAGTACATCGACCAGTTCCTGGCCAAGTACCCGGACGGGCAGGTCATCTCCCATCCGGAGGCGCCGTTCGAGGTATGCCAGAAGTCCCACTATGTCGGGTCCACTGAGTTCATCATCCAGACCATCAATGCATCCGCCCCGGGGACGCGCTGGCTGGTGGGTACGGAGTTGAACCTGGTCAAGCGCCTGCATGAGAGCAACAAACCGCACGGCAAGGCCGTGCACTTCATGGCGCCCACTATCTGCATGTGCTCCACCATGTTCCGCATCGATCCCCAGCAGCTGCTGTGGACGCTGGAGAACCTGGTGGAGGGCAAGGTGGTCAATCAGATCAAGGTCCCCGCAGCGCTAGCGGAACAGGCGCGTGTGGCCCTGTACCGCATGTTCGACGCTTCGCCGCAGGTAAGCTTAAAAGACTGAGAGATTAAAAGTAAAAGGCAGCGGCCGAACGGCCGCATCAACAACCCGAAACTCGAAACACGGAACTGTTTTTTATATCATGGCCGGTCACAGTAAGTGGGCGAACATTCAACATCGCAAGAACGCCCAGGATGCCAAGCGCGGCAAGGTCTTCACCAAACTCATACGCGAAATCACCGTGGCCGCCCGCATGGGCGACCCCGATCCCGCTTCCAATGCGCGCCTGCGTCTGGCGGTGGACAACGCCTATGGCCATAACATGCCCAAGGACACCATCGAGCGCGCCATCAAGCGCGGCGCCGGCGTGCTGGACGAGGGCGAGCAGTATGAAGAAGTACGTTATGAAGGCTATGGCCCCGGCGGTACCGCCATCATGGTGGACTGCCTCACTGAAAAGCGCACCCGCACCGTGGCCGACGTGCGTCATGCATTCACCAAGTACGGCGGCAATCTGGGCACCGACGGCTCCGTGTCTTACCTGTTCACCAAGACCGGGGTTATCCACTTTCCTCCCGGCAGTGACGAGAACAAGATCATGGAGATAGCCTTGGAGGCGGGCGCCGAGGATGTGATTGGCGGCGACGACAACTCGTTCGAGGTATTAACGCCGCCGGATGACTTCGAGCAGGTCAAGACGGCCATGAGCAACGCCGGGTTGAATCCCGACTACGCGGAAATCACCATGCGCGCCACCACGCGCGTCATGCCCGGCCCCGACGATGCCAGGCAGGTGCTCAAGCTGATGGAAGTCCTTGACGAGCTGGACGATGTGCAAAACGTCTATACCAATGCCGAGTTTTCCGATGAGGTACTGGAGTCAGAATAAACAGTTTCGAGTTCCGGGTTGCGGACTGGCGTCAGTTGCGAGTTACGGGCTGATCTCAGTTTCGAGTTGCGCGTTTCGGGTTTCGAGTTAAATTCGAAAGAAAAGGCGGTACAATGACCCGATATGTTTCGTCAGCCGCCGGTTGGACTTACGATGGTGGTCAATAAACACCGGGCCGCAAGGCCCTCATCAACTCGGAATCCGCAACTCGAAACTTTCGCTTATGACCGACGCTACCCGAATAATAGGCATTGACCCCGGCTCGCGCATCACCGGGTTCGGCGTCATCGAGCTGCAGGGCGCGGGATACACCTATGTGGCCAGCGGCAATATCAATACCCAGGGTGACAGCCTCGCGGAGCGACTTCGGTCTTTGTTCGAGGGCGTGGAGGATGTCATGGCCCGCTATGCACCGCAGGTCATGGCCGTGGAGCGGGTATTCGTGCAGCGCAATCCGGATTCGGCCCTGAAACTGGGCCAGGCGCGCGGCGTGGCCGTGTGCGCCGGCGCGCTCAAGTCCCTGCCGGTGTACGAATATACCCCGACGGAGATAAAAAAGGCCCTCACCGGCAAGGGCAGTGCCGCCAAGGTGCAGGTACAGCACATGGTCAAGGTGCTGCTCAAGGTCACCGGTGTTCTGCCCGCCGACGCGGCGGATGCACTGGCCTGCGCGCTGTGCCACAGCCATCTGCATCGCACCCGTGAGCGCATCGCCCGCTACGGGCGCCAGGCAACTGCGGGCCTGCAATGATCGGCCGGCTGCGCGGCGTTCTGGCCCACAAGCAGGCGCCGTTTCTGCTCGTGGATGTCCATGGCGTCGGTTATGAGCTGGCGGCACCCATGTCCACTTTCTATCAACTGCCCGCGGTGGGCCAGGAAGTCACCCTGTACACCCATCAGGTGGTCCGCGAGGATGCCCACCTTTTATACGGCTTTGCCACGGACCAGGAGCGGGTGTTTTTTCGCACCCTGATCAAGGTCAGCGGCGTGGGTGCGAAGCTGGCGCTGACCATCCTGTCGGGAATTTCGCTACATGCATTCGCCCAGTGTGTGCGCAACCAGGACGGCGACAGCCTGGCGCGGCTGCCTGGGATCGGTAAAAAGATGGCCCAGCGCCTCATCGTGGAGATGAAGGACCGCCTGGAGGAAGCCGGAGAAGGCATCAGTGTGGGTATTGCCCCGGCGAGCAGTGGCGGCGACAAACGCAGCCCGGTGGACGAAGCCGCCACCGCCCTGTTGGCCCTGGGTTATAAGCAGCAGGAAGCCGCGCGGCTCATCGGCGCCTTCGACAGCGCCCATCTGGACAGCGAGGAGATCATCCGCCGCGCCCTCCAGGCCGCTGTGAAATGACCAAGAGTTTGATTAGACTTAACACGCAAAGATGTATGAAGCCGCTTGATTATATGCATCTAAGGTCTCATAGTCAGCGATATGGTTTAACGGTATTTCATATCCGACCTGAGACCTGCAACGACTGATTTAAAACCCGAAACCCGGCGCTCGAAACACGAAACCCCAACGGAACGTTGGCAGTGATAAATACAGATCGACTGGTAACCGCCGCCCCTTTGGGCGATGAAGAGGCCGTGGAGGCCAGCATTCGCCCGCGGCGCCTGGACGACTATATCGGTCAGCCGGCGGTGCGCGAGCAGATGCAGGTATTCATCGAGGCCACCCGGCGCCGCGGCGAAGCCCTTGATCACGTGTTGATTTTCGGTCCTCCCGGGCTGGGCAAGACCACCCTGGCGCATATTATTGCCCATGAATTGGGGGTGGGCCTGCGCCATACCTCAGGTCCGGTCCTGGAACGTCCCGGTGATCTGGCGGCCCTGCTCACCAACCTTGAGCCTCGGGATGTGTTGTTCGTGGACGAGATTCACAGGCTCAGTCCGGTGGTGGAGGAAATCCTCTATCCGGCCATGGAGGACTGTCAACTGGACATCATGATCGGGGAGGGGCCGGCGGCGCGCTCCATCAAGCTGGAGCTTCCGCCGTTCACCCTGGTAGGCGCCACCACGCGCGCCGGTCTGCTGACCTCGCCTCTGCGCGATCGCTTCGGTATCGTGCAGCGCCTGGAGTTCTATAGCCCTGACCAGCTTCATGCCATCGTCACCCGTGCCGCGGGCATTCTCGGTGTGGAGATCGATCCGCAGGGTTCGCTGGAGATCGCGCGCCGTTCCCGCGGCACGCCGCGTATCGCCAATCGACTGCTGCGCCGCGCGCGGGATTTCGCGCAGGTCAAGGCGCAGGGCAGGATCACCGCCGAGGTGGCCCACGGCGCGCTGGATCTGTTGGACGTGGATGTCAATGGGTTTGACAATATGGATCGCAAACTGCTGCTGGCCATTATTGAGAAATTCGACGGCGGGCCGGTGGGTGTCGACAGCCTGGCGGCCGCCATCGGCGAGGAACGCGGCACCATTGAAGATGTGCTGGAGCCGTTTCTCATTCAGCAGGGCTTCATGATGCGTACCTTGCGCGGCCGCGTTGTGACGCGGCACACGTATGAGTACTTCGGCATCGCAGCGCCGACGGAACGTCTCCAGAGGCAGACACCCTTGGATATGTTTCGCGAGTGATGCAGCGGATAAAACCGTTGTTCTGATATTTTTCCGCCATGTCTCCATCATCCCGCCGTTTTTAACACACGTCGACTTCGGCTATAATCAACCGGTTTGTTGATGCTTGCACGGACACGCGCCTCTGAACATGTTTATATGGCCGGTTAGGATATATTATGAAGACACGGACAGCGGCGCGGTGGTCTATTATGCAAATTACCTCAAGTTCATGGAACGCGCCCGCACCGAGTGGCTGCGCCGGCTTGGATTTGAACAGGATGCGTTGATGCAGAGATACGGAGTGGTGTTTGCGGTACAGTCGGCGCAGCTGGAGTTCTTGCGCCCGGGCCGTTTCAACGAACTCCTTTACGTCAGCGCGGTGAACACCCGCCGCGGCGGCGCCAGCCTGACATTCGATCAGCACGTGGTACGCGCCCCCGGCGAGGCACAGGCGCGGACATTCCTGGCATCGCGCCGGGCGCGGGAGGATGACCGGACCGAAATCCTGTGCAGCGGCGTTATCAAGGTCGCCTGTCTCAAGACGGACGGTATGCGCCCGTGCCGTATTCCCGAACAGATGATGACGGAGTTGGATCGTGAGCACTGATTTATCCATCGTTCACATGGTGATTAATGCCAGCCCGCTGGTGCAGTTGGTGGTATTGCTGTTGTTGGCGGCCTCGGTATCCTCCTGGACACTGATCTTTCAAAAGTGGAGCACCCTGAAGTCGGCGGGATCTGCCGCGGATGAATTCGAGCGCAGCTTCTGGTCAGGCGGTGACCTGAACACCCTGTATGAACGGGGCGCGGCGCGCAGTTCATCGCTGAACGGCATGGAGAACCTGTTCCACGCCGGTTTCAAGGAGTTCATACGCCTGCGCAAGCAGGTCGGTGTCAATCCCATGGAGAGCCTGGAAGGGGCGCAGCGGGTGATGCGCACCGCCTTGAGCCGCGAGACCGACAACCTGGAAAATCACCTGGCATTTCTCGCCACCGTGGGTTCCACCAGCCCCTACGTGGGCTTGTTCGGCACCGTGTGGGGCATCATGAATTCATTCCGCGCCCTGGGCAACGTGCACCAGGCCACCCTTGCCATGGTGGCGCCGGGGATCTCCGAGGCGCTGGTCGCCACGGCCATGGGCCTGTTTGCCGCGATCCCCGCGGTAGTGGCCTATAACCGGTACATGAACCAGACCGAGCGTTTGGTGAGCCGTTACAATAATTTTATGGAGGAATTCTCATCCATACTCCAGCGCCAATTGCATGTCGCCGTCCCCTGATCATTGAGGGGCAGTCAGTGCAGGCCGACCAACCTCAGGCGTTTTTGTAAGTCATCCCATGGCATACCCGCGTGTGCGCAAGCGTTTGATGTCCGATATCAACATCGTGCCGTATATCGATGTGATGCTGGTGCTACTGGTAATCTTCATGATCACCGCGCCGCTGTTGACCCAAGGCGTCAAAGTGGACCTGCCCAAGGCCTCCGCCGAGCCCGTGGACACCAGCAGCAAGGAGCCGCTTATCGTCTCCGTGACCGCCGCCGGGCAGTACATGATCAACGTCGGCGATGACCCGAAAAAGCCCGTGGATGACGACACCCTGGTCAACCGTGTCGCCGCCGTGCTGCGCAGTAACCCCGGTACCCCGGTGTTGATCAAAGGCGACCAGAGTGTCAATTACGGTACGGTGGTATACGCCATGACCCTGCTTCAGCAGGCCGGGGCGCCCAGCGTCGGCCTGGTCACGGACCAGCCTGAACGCAAGGCGTCAAAACACTAGCTGACGGGGTTTGATGCTGTGGCATACCAGATATGGCGTGGATTTCTGCATTAGGTGTCCATGAAAAAGGAAACAGGCAGGCTGACGCGGGCATTCGTTTTCGCTGTCATCGTTCACGTGGTGTTTTTGAGTTTTCTGATCGTGAGCTTTGAATGGACGCCCAAGACGCCTACGGCCGGGGCTCCGGCCCATGTGGTCAAGGCCGTGGCCGTGGACGAGAAAAAAGTCCAGGCGGAAATGCGCAAGCTGCAGCAGGCCAAGGACCGCGCCAAGGCGCGGAAGGATGAGGAACTCAAGCGGGTACAGCAGCGCCTTGCCCAGGAGAAACAACGCCTCAAACAGGTGGAGGAACAGCGCCACGCGGCGGACGCCAAGCGCAAGGCCGACCTGCAGGCCGAGAAGGATAAAGAGGCCAAGCGCCTTGCTGACCTGAAACAGAAGCAGCAGGACGAGGCGAATCGCCAGCAGAAGCTCAAGGAACAGCAGGCAGCCGCGGAGAAGCAGCGGCAGGAAGAGGAGCAACAGCGCCAGGCGGAGGAGAAGAAACGGCAGGAAGAGGCAAAGCGTCAGGCGGCGCTTAAGGCCCAGCAGGAAAAGGAACGCCAGCAAAAGGCCGAGGAAGAACGCCAGCGCAAGGAGGCCGAACAGGCCCTGCAGCAGCAGCTCGCGGAGGAGAAGGCGCAGCGGGACCAGGGCGTGGTCGACCAGTACATCGGTCTGATCAAGCAGAAGGTCACCCGCAACTGGGTGCGCCCGGCGGGGTGGCAGACAGGACAGACCTGCGAGGTGCATATCCAACTCATCCCCGATGGGGAGGTGGTTAACGTACAGGTTGCCAACAGCTGCGGCAGCCCACTGTCAGACCAGTCCGTGGAGACCGCCGTGACCCGGGCCTCGCCGCTGCCGCTGCCGCCCGATCCAACACTGTTCGACCGCTTCAGGGATATCAAATTCATCTTCAACCCGAAGGAATAAGTGTGTTGCGAAACCGACTTGTCTACCTAACGCTCAGCCTGTGTTTGATGGCCGTGTCACCCCACGGGCGTGCCGCCCTCACCATCGAGATCACCCAGGGCATCGAGGGCGCGCAGCCCATCGCCGTGGTGCCGTTCGGCTGGGATGGCCCCGGCCAGCCGCCCCAGGACGTTGCCGGGATCATCGCCGCCGACCTCAAGCGCAGCGGGCAGTTCGCACCCTTGGCAAGCAGTGATTTCATTTCCCAGCCCCACGACAATGACAAAATCCAGTTCCACGACTGGCGGCTCCTGGGGGCGCCCAATCTGGTGGTAGGCACCGTGCGGCCCGAGGGAATGGGTTACCGGGTGCTGTTTCGTCTGTATGACATTTATAAGGAAACTCAGCTGATCGGCTACAGCATCCCCTCCACGGCCGCCGAGCTGCGTCACACCGCCCATCATATCAGCGATATGATATATGAGAGCCTAACCGGCGAGCCGGGGGCGTTCGATACGCGCATTGCGTATGTGACGCAGGTCCGCGATGCCGCGGGCAGGAGCCGCTATTCTCTGATGGTCGCTGATTCCGATGGCTACAACCCCCGGGCGGCGCTGAACAGCACCCAGCCCATCATGTCGCCGGCCTGGTCCCCCGATGGCAAGCGTCTGGCCTATGTGTCGTTCGAAAACGGTCGCCCCGAGATCTACCTCCAGGACCTGGCTACCCAGCAGCGCCAGCGGCTCAGTGCCTACCAGGGGCTCAACGGCGCCCCGGCGTTTTCCCCGGACGGGACACGGCTGGCCCTGGTGTTGTCAAAGGACGGTAACCCGGAAATCTATATAATGGACCTGGCCGACCGGTCACTGCGGCGCCTGACCCGTAATAGTGCAATCGATACCGAGCCGGCGTGGACGCCGGACGGCAAGACCATCGTGTTTACCTCGGACCGGGGCGGCGGACCGCAGATTTATCAGAAACCGGTACGCGGCGGCGATGTGCAGCGCCTCAGTTTCGAGGGGGAGTACAATGCCCGTGCCGCCGTCTCGTCCAACGGCCAGCTGGTGGCCATGGTGGACGGTCACGACGGGAAGTACCGCATCGCCGTCCTGGACCGCAGCAACGGCACCATGCGGGTACTGACCGATAATACATTGGATGAGTCGCCAAGTTTTGCGCCTAATGGTAGGATGATTATTTATGCCACCCAGGTGGGCAACAAAGGGGTTTTGGAAGCGGTATCGGTGGACGGCCGCATACACCAGCGTCTTGGAGA
>CAYXAX010000085.1:0-10496 GCA_964463055.1 uncultured Gammaproteobacteria bacterium
CCCCCTGCCAGGAGCACGTGCTCGAAGGCCCGCAGGTGGATCTTTCCGACTGGCCCATTCAGACCTGCTGGCCCGATGATGCCGGGCCGCTCATCACCTGGGCCCTGGTTACCACCAAAGGACCCCACAAAGCGCGGCAGAACATGGGCATCTACCGCCAGCAGGTGATCGCTCCCAACAAGGTGATCATGCGCTGGCTGGCCCACCGCGGCGGCGCCCTCGACTTCCGTGACTGGCAGGCAGTTCACCCGGGCAAGCGCTTCCCCGTGGCGGTGGCCCTGGGCAGCGACCCCGCCACCATCCTGGCGGCGGTCACACCGGTACCGGACACCCTGTCCGAGTATGCCTTCGCCGGCCTGCTGCGCGGCGCGAAGACCGAACTGGTTACCTGCCTGGGCAACGACCTGCAGGTGCCCGCCACCAGCGAGATCATCCTGGAGGGTTACATCGAACCCGGTGAACAGGCCCCCGAGGGGCCGTTCGGTGACCACACCGGGTATTACAACGAAGTGGAGACGTTCCCCGTGTTCACCATCGAGCGCATCACCCACCGCAGCGACCCCATCTACCACAGCACCTACACCGGCCGCCCGCCGGACGAGCCGTCGGTGCTGGGCGTGGCCCTGAATGAGGTGTTCGTGCCCCTCCTGCAAAAGCAGTTTCCGGAGATCGTGGACTTCTACCTGCCCCCCGAGGGCTGCTCCTACCGGGTGGCGGTGGTCAGCATGAAAAAGCAGTATGCGGGGCACGCCAAGCGGGTGATGTTCGGCGTGTGGTCGTTTTTGCGCCAGTTTATGTACACCAAATTCGTCATCGTCACCGACGACGACGTCAACGTGCGGGACTGGCGCGACGTGATCTGGGCGATATCCACCCGCATGGACCCGGCCCGCGACATGACCCTGGTGGACAATACACCCATCGATTACCTGGATTTCGCCTCGCCGGTCAGCGGCCTGGGTTCCAAGGCCGGTTTTGACGCCACCAATAAATGGCCCGGCGAGACCGCCCGCGAATGGGGCAGGCCGATCAGCATGACCCCCGAGGTGCGCCGGCGGGTGGATGACTTGTGGGACTCGCTGGCGATATTTCATCACAAGCGTGAATGAACCAAAGACACACGGATTGAAAAAGTCGCACGCCCGAACCTCCTCCGCCCCCACGTGCATTGAAATACCAACCCCATGCAATAACTGACACCCCGCCGGCACTCTATGCAATTAATCACCAAACGGACACGGTTTGGCGATATAATGCGTGAGCGAAAAGGAGGAACGCATGCGAACAATCATGGTACTCAACGCAAAGGGAGGCTGCGGCAAGAGCACCCTCACCACCAATCTCGCCAGTCACTTCGCCAGCAAGGGCAAGACTGTCGCCCTGGCGGATTTTGATGTCCAGGGCTCCAGCCTGCAGTGGCTGGCATCCCGACCGGAGACGCACCCCGCCATACATGGCCTCGCCGGCTGGGAAGCGCCGTTGCGTGTGCCCAAGGACACCGAGGTGCTGGTGTTCGATACCCCGGCAGCGGTGCACGGCAAGCACGTCACCGACCTGATCAGACGCACCCAGTCCGTGATCATACCGGTACTGCCCTCTCCCATGGACATCCGCGCGGCGTCGCGCTTCATCGCCGACCTGCTGACCGTGGGCAAGGTGTCGCGGGACGAGGTGAAGATCGCCGTGGTGGCCAACCGCGTGCGTGAAAACACCCGGGTCTATCACAACCTGTACCGCTTCCTGCGCAGCCTGGAGATCCCCTTCGTCGCCGTGCTGCGGGATACTCAGAACTACATCCGCGCCGCCGAGCGCGGTCTGGGCATCTTCGAGATGGCGCCTTCCATGGTGGAACAGGACATCAAGCAGTGGGGACCGCTGCTGCGCTGGCTCAACAGCAAACGCGGCATACCTGAATAATCAGTTACGAGTTGCGCGTTTCGGGTTGGAGAGAAGGGCCGAGGCGTACAAGCGGTGATCACTGCTTCGCCACGCAGTCGGCTAGGCCCGCATCCAGGGTCGGATACTTGAGTTCGACAGCCAGCACCTCCAGCAGCCTGCGGTTGTCCAGACGCCGTGACTCCTGCCAGAAACTGTACATGGCGGGGGTCATGTGATCCCGGGCCTGCGCCAGCGACATCACCGGCGGGCGCGGCAGACCGAAGGCGTCCGCGACGCGATTGAAATACTCGGTCATGGTGGTGGGGTGGCCGTCACTGACGTTGAACACGGCGCTGGCCGGACAGCGCTCCGCGCATACCACACATACCTGAGCCAGATCATCCACATGGATGCGGTTGGTAAACGGCGAATCCTTGTCATCCACCACCGGCTGGCCCTGCCTGATGCGTTCCAGTGGCAATCGCTGCGGCCCGTATATACCCGGCACCCGCAAAATGTGCGTCGGGACGCCATTCTCCAAAGACCACTGCTGTAATTGCTGCTCCGCCGCCCAACGCCGGCGGCCGCGGTCCGTGGCGGGGTTGGCCGGCGTGTCCTCCGTCACCCACTCCCCGCGGCAGTCGCCATAGATACCACTGGTACTTATGTAAATCAGCTGGCGTAAATGCTGTCCCCGTATGCGATCGAGAAAGCGCGCCAGGCGCGGATCGCCGCTGCCGTGGGGCGGCGGCGGCGCAAAATAATAGACGACTGCGTCGTCGGCCTGCACCGGGCCGAGGGCATCGGGTTCATCCAGATCGGAGGACTGCGCGAGGATGCCCGCCTGCCGCAGCCGGTCAGCGCCGGCGATGGAGCGCACCACCGCGCTCACCGGAAACCCGCGGCGGCGCCACTGCAGGGCCGTACGGTACCCCACATCACCGCAGCCGATAATCAATATCTGTGTCAAGGTAGGACTTTTGGCCAGAATCAGCGAAAATAGTCAAAATTCGATCTGCATTCGATTGTCATAGTATAAGTGAACAGCACCGTCGCAGCGCACCAGCTTGCACACTGGAAGGATCCCGCCGCCGGATGCCGCCATGGGGCGTCGATGCCCGGCCGGGATGACCGATAATGCCCCTATGAATACTTCATATGTAACATCCACCGCCGCCAAGACGCTGATGTGCCGTGTCGAGGAGGTGCAGTATCTGAGCCGCGATATACTGCGGCTTTATCTGACCCCGGCAGTGGGCGAGCACTTCCGCCACCGAGCGGGGCAGTACGTGGATGTGGTCCTGCACGACGGCGTCAGGCGAAGTTTCTCCATCGCCAACGCCCCCCACCAGGGCAATCACATCGAGCTGCATATCCGCCATGTGGATGGCGGCGAATTCAGCGACTTCATCTTCAATCAGGTCAAGGTCGGCGATTCGCTGGAAGTCATTGGGCCTTACGGCAATTTTTTCCTCAGGGAAGCATCCCTGCGCCCCGTGATCATGCTCGCCGGCGGGACCGGTTTCGCCCCTATCAAGGGGCTCGTGGAAGAGATCCTGAGTACCGGGGTGGCGCGCCCCATCCACTTGTACTGGGGAGTACGCACCCGGCACGATCTGTATCTTCACGACCTGGCCCAGAGCTGGTGCAGTCACCCTGACTTTCAGTACATTCCGGTACTGTCGGCGGCCGCCGCGGACAGTCCCTGGACCGGGCGCCAGGGGCTTGTCCATCAAACCGTTATCCAGGATTACCCCGACCTGAAGTTATTCGAGGTCTACGCCAACGGCCCGCGGGCCATGATCCAGTCTGCGCGGGAGGTCTTCCTCAGTCACGGCCTGCCGGACGAGTATTTCTATTTCGACGCGGTCTAGAAGCCTGTCGGACTTAGGACTGATCTACTGCTCTCGCTCTTCCAACTTGCTCGCTACGATCGCCTAGCCCCTAGCGCGGCTACTCCGCCTCGGTGGATAGCAGGGGCTGTTCTTCCATGACCTGGGCGGAAATGACCTTGGCGGGGGTGGCCGCCTGCTTAATGGGGGTACCCGCCACCATGGACAGGCCTTGCCGGTAACACTCCATGGCGGTGACCTTCTCGCCCAGGTGGTCCAGCAGATCGCCCAGTTCTTTGTAGGTCTCCGGTTTGGGGTCCAGTGCAAGGCTGGCCTCCAGGTAGGCACGCGCCTTACCCCACAGGCTGGCGCGAAGACTGATCCGACCCACCGTCAACAACAGCGTCGGGTCCTGCTTGTGCTGTTCGAGCCATGACTCGGCGCGCGCCAACTGGATCTGCGCGTCCGCGTTGATGAAGCCATACAGATACACCAAGGGTTCGTACCACTTTTTGCGCAGCGTCTGAAACACCATCATCTCAGCGTCTTCATCGGCGCTGCAGATGACCAGATCACGTACGTACTCCCGCAGCAGCGGCTCCCTGCCCTTGAGGTCCTTGGACACGCGCTGCCATACTTGCCGCAGCTGTTGCAGGTCCTTGCGCCGGGCCGCCGCCGCCATGAGTTCTATGTAGGCGGTCTGCTCCATCTTTTCCAGCTCTTCATACTCGGCGACCTTGCGCTTGTGCAACTCCGGTAACAGATCCAGCAGCCGCTCCCAATCCTGCAGGACGTAGTAAAGCTGCATCAGCAGCTTCAACACATAGGGGTGTTTTGGCGCCAGATAACGCAGGTGCGTCAAGGTCTCCAGGGCCTGATCCACCTGATTGGATGCCAGCTGCAGTTCGGCATGGGTCAGGGCGATGGCCAGTTCGGAGCCGGGCTGCAACTGCTGGGCCCGCCTCAGGTAATCGTCGGCGCGGTTGTAGGCCGCCAGTTTTTGCGCCGCGCGGGAAGCGGCCAGATAGTTGAGCGCCGGTGAGTCGCTGTCATCGATGTGTTTCAACAGACAATCCTCCGCCTTCTCCCAGCGCGCCTCGGCCAAGGCGATGAGCCCCGCGGTCAGGCGCCGGCGCGCCCGGGCCTGGCGGCGCTGCAGGCGCCACCGTCGCAGGCCCATGGGCAGGCGTACGGTATTCACCACAAAGCGGAGCAGGAAATGCAGCAATAAAAAGGCGATCAACGCCGCGACCAGAAACACCGCCAGGGTGGTCTCCGCCGTCCAACCGTGATAACCCACCAGAACGTAACCGGGGTCGACCCGGGCCACCAGGGCAATGATGACCCCGGCGATCGCCACCAGCAGCGCGCTGACCAGAAACGTCATGGTCAACCCGCCCCTGCCGCGGCGCCGCCTCCGGGCGGTGCGCCGTTATCCGCCGCCGCCTTGGCGGAGTGCTTCGCCTCCCAGTCGTGCAGCGCCTTGAGGGCATCGGACACATCCGGCAGAGTTGGGGCCAGATCCGTGCCGGCCAGCGTCTTGAGGCTTTCCTGCATGCTGATGACCGCCTGGGACTGTGGATCAAAATACTCCGTCAACCATTCACCGGCGGTACTCAGAATGTCACTGAAGGTCTTGTCGTCGTGACGCAGCAGCGCCAGACGCGCCGCCTCCAGCTTGAGGCGCAGGTTCTCGCGCAGGAAATAGCGCTCGTCGGGGGGCAGCAACGGCTTGCCGCCGGCGCCCTTGTGCTGGATCACCACCAGGGTCTTGATCTGGCCCCACAGCCGGCTCAGAAATCCGCGCCAGCCGGTGTGCGCGGCGCCGTCCTGGGCCCCGGCTGCATCCGTTGGCATTGCGTGTTC
Source organism: uncultured Gammaproteobacteria bacterium (assembly GCA_964463055.1). Taxonomy (GTDB): domain Bacteria; phylum Pseudomonadota; class Gammaproteobacteria; order CAWJPQ01; family CAWJPQ01; genus CAWJPQ01. Next base: position 5,577 of record CAYXAX010000085.1, read on the forward strand.
GGAAGGCCCGCCTGTCAGGGGCAGCACATCCACGCGCTGGGCAAGACCGCCCAGGGTCAGCGCCATGCCCTCGATATCCGGATCGGGGACGGCGCGCAGAGCCACGACATCATCGGTGATCTTCTTACGCACCTCCAGCAGGGACGGGTCGCCCATGTCCCGCAGGCGCTGATCGGCATTCTCCAGGGCGCGCACCGCCGTATGGGTATCCCGTGTCAGCTGCAGACGCTGGTCGGCCACGCGGATCAAATACTCGGCTTCGGCCACAACCCAGTCGTCGCTGTTGCGGTCCAGTTGGTCGTGCAGCTTCTGAACGGACTCCCGCAACGCCTGTTCCTTGGTCTGAATGTCACCCAACGCGGTATTCAGCTGGGAGGTCAGCTGATCATTCATGGATTGCAGCGAGGTCTTGAGGGAATCGACGCTGGTGTTCAGCGAACCGAGGCTGTCCTGAACGGCACCGGCGGTCTTTTCGGCGGCACTGGCGGTTTGTTGGACATCGCCAAGCTGCCTGTTCAGTTGCAGCTGCTGATCGTTGTACTGGCGCCAGAAGGCATATCCGCCGCCCACCGCGGCGATAACCATGATCAGGCTCAACGAAGCCAGCACCGTACCGGCGCGGGACGGTCTGGGTGGCGTGGGCGACGGTGAGGTATCGGCGGCCGGCGGCGGGGACTTCCCCTGAGGGGCCTTGTGCGTGCCCTCGGCGGGGGAGGACTTCTTTTTATCATCTGCGCCGCCCACGGTCTTGTCCGGCTCCGGTGTGTGGGCCTTTGTTGGTGCCTTATCGGCAGCGGCGTCGCCATCGGTGTTTTCCGCCCGATGCTTGTCACTCTTCATCGCTTGTTCCTCACTGGAGCTTTGGTTCTGTATTGTTCTTTCCAATCCACCAGTCCCTGATCGCTTCGACGATGGCTTCATCGTCAGCCTGGCGGGCGACAACGGGGGGATGGGTAAAGCCCAATGCGCGCGCAGTGTCCCCAATTCTTTGACTGATAACCACAAGCGGTACGGCCAACAGACGTTGTCTGTCCCCGTCGTGCGTCATGTCCAGAAGGTTATGCAGACCCTCCCCACTGGTGATCACGATGGCGTGCGGAAACGGCTGTGTGTGCAAGACCTCCCCTAATGCAGCCGCCGGGCGCACGCGGCGGTAAACCTCAGCGTAGTCCACTGTGGCGCCGCGCCGGCGCAGTGTCTCGGCAAGCAGTTCGCGCCCCCCCTGTCCCCTGAATATCACGATGCGTTTGCCGGCGACGTTGTTGAGCTCGGCGACGGCCAACAGACTCTCACTGTCAAACCCTCTATCGGGGCATATGTCCACCGTCAAACCGAACCGCGCCAACTCACCGGCGGTACGCTCGCCCACCGCCGCTACCCGTGTCCCCGGCGGCCAGCCGCCGCGGGCCAACACCATGGGCACTCCCCGTGCCACGGCATTGGCGCTGACGAACACGGCGATGTCGAACTCACCAAGGCGCCCGATCAGCCCCTGCAGCGGGCCGCCGCACTCGACTGCGGCGATTTCCAGCACTGGAAAGCATATCACACGCCCGCCCCGTGACTCGATCCTGTCGCACAGCGGCCGCGCCTGGTGTGCCGGGCGGGTCACCATGACTACAATGCCGTCTAAATCAGTCCGGGACTCCATAGAGAGCTTGTAAAATCCTGTCCGCGCCGCGGCTTAACAGCTCTTCCGCCAATCCGGTACCCAGCTCGGCGGCCTCGTCAGCCCCCCCCTGGCGCTCCCCGCGGATCACCTGGCTGCCGTCCGGATAGCCCACCAAGCCGCGCATCCGCAGGGTGTCCGCTGACACGAATTCCGCATAGCCGGCGATGGGTACCTGGCAGCCGCCCCCCAGGCGGTGATTCATGGCCCGTTCCGCCACGGTGCAGGTATAAGTGGTCTGGTCCTGTAACGGCGCAATCATAGCATAGACCTCCTCATCGTCCGCCCGGCACTCGATGCCGATGGCACCCTGCCCGATGGCCGGCAGGCATAGCCCGGTATCCAGGGTATGGCGGATACGCGCGATGAATCCCAGCCGACGCAGTCCGGCGGCGGCCAGGATGATGGCGTCGTACTCCCCGTCGTCCAGCTTTCTCAGACGGGTGTCCACGTTGCCGCGCAGATCGACTATATCCAGGTCCGGCCGGCGGGCGCGCAACTGGGTCTGGCGGCGCAGGCTGGAGGTACCCACCCGTGCCCCGTGGGGCAGGTCGTCAAACCGGGCGAAGCGTCCGGAGACAAAGGCATCGTGGGGGTCTTCCCGGGTCAGCGTGACGGGCGCATGCAGCCCGGGGGGCATCTCGGCGGGCAGGTCCTTCAGGGAGTGCACTGCGATATCGGCACGCCCGTCCAGGATACCCTGCTCCAACTCCTTGACGAATAAACCCTTACCCCCCACTTTGGCCAGCGGGACATCGAGAATCTTGTCCCCCTGGGTAACCATTTTGACCAGCTCCACCTCCACGCCGGGATGATGGCGGCGCAGTGCCGCAGCCACGTGCTCGGCCTGCCACAGCGCCAGGGCACTCTTGCGTGTCGCAATGCGAATCTTATTCATGTCTCTGCGCGAAATCCGATATAAAGCGGCTGCCCCACGCTGGTGTGTCAGCCTGGGCCACGCGTTTGTGTGGGGGATAAACGCCGCTGTGATGCCCGATTATGTCCTGATGCGCCCGGCCCGCACAAGCGCCCTTAGCTCACTGACATGCCGGCGGCTCACCGGAAGCCGCTGCTGATCCTTCAGCATTACATAATAATGTCCCTGAGGGTCCTTCTCCAAACCAATGATAAGATCCCGGGCGGCCAGAATACCGCGATGGACGCGTAGAAAGCGTTGCGAAAATTCCTCTTCCAGGGACTTCAGCGGCTCGTCTATGAGCAGTTCCCCGCCGCCGTGGTGGACACTGACGTACTTATCGCCGGCCTGGAAATAGGCCACATCAGTGACCTCGACCAGCTCGATGCGCCCTCCGCGCCGGGCACTGATGTGAGTCCGCTGTCGCTGCCCCCCCTGCGCTGCTTCGGTGACGGCATTCATCTGGGCGCTGGTCAGGCGCTGTGCCTTCACCAGCGCCTGGGCGAGGCGCGCCTTGCGCACCGGCTTGAGCAGATAATCGATGGCATGGGCGTCGAACGCCGCCAGGGCGTGTTCGCTGTAGGCCGTGGTAAAGATGACCGCCGGCGCGGGCTCCAGCCCGGCCATGTGGCGCGCCGCCTCCAGGCCATCCATGCCCGGCATGCGGATATCCAGCAGGATTATGTCGGGGTGCAGTTCATCGCACAGCAGCAGCGCCTGGCGCCCATTCCCCGCTTCGGCCACCACCTCGATGCCGCCGATTTCCTCCACCAGTCCGTGCAGACGCGCGCGCGCGGGGCCTTCGTCATCGGCGATGAGCAGCTTCATGAAACGGCCTTTTCATAGGGGAGCGTGACGGTCGCCACATAGCGCCCCTGGGCGTCGTCCAGGGTCAGTTTCGCGCGATTGCCGAAGTGCGCCCCAAGGCGTTGGCGGACATTGTCCAGGGCCAGGCGATTGCCCGGGCGGCGGATAACCTCGGCGGCGGGCCGCGGATTGGCCACTGTAATGACGATGTTTCCATCCCGGTCCTGGCGTGCCTGCAGCCGGATGGCACCGCCCTCGGGCAGCGGCTCGATGCCGTGGTAGACCGCGTTCTCCACCAGGGGTTGAATGGTCAGCATGGGAATGGCCGCGTCCTGGGGAACGCCGGCCGTGTCTTCTTCAACGGTGAGGCGTTCACCCAGGCGCAGCTGCTCGATATGCAGGTAGCGGCGCGTCAAGGCCAGCTCCTCGCCCAGTGGTACCCGGGTGCGGGCATCGGCGAGATTGACACGGAACAGATCGGCCAGGTCTTCCACCACCTCTTCGGCCAGTGCCGGGTCGCTGCGGGTAAGACTGGCGATGGTATTCATGCTGTTGAACAGGAAGTGCGGGCGCACCCGGGCCTGCAGCGCCTGGATGCGGGCGTGTGCCTCGGCCTGAATGTTCTTCTTGAGCTGGAACTGGACATAAAAATAGCGCAGCGCCACCGTGGTGACGATGGCGCTGATGGTCAGATTGCGGATGAGAAACTCCCCGTGCCACCCTTGCCGAACCGGAAACATGTCCAGGTAGGCGCCGCCCCAATAAGCGGCCTCGCTGACCACCACCGTCACGGCCAGCACCAGGCCGAAACTGTATAGCGTCGTGGTCATATCCCGCCACCCCTCCATCAAGCGGCGGCATGCGCACAATACGGCTATGCTGGCAAGGGCCACCCATTGAACGAAAAGAGAGGTCATGATCAAGCCATCCCAGCGGCTCTCGCCCCCCCGTGTCGCGCTCAAGGACAGCAGGTACGCCAGCAACTCCGCCCCCACCACCATGGCCAGGACCATGCGCACGTTGCAGAAGTCGGGCAGGTAAAGCTCTTCGGCGCGATGCTCGTTTGGCACAATCATGGTCGGTGAACCGTTTCGGGTATTGACGCGCGCAGCGCGGGCGTCGGGTTGCAACGGGGGCCTGCCATGGTTATCGGTCGAAACGGGGGAAAGTTTCGCGGCACGGGGCCCAGTTGCGGGTTTCGAGTTGTGAGTTTCGGATTGCGAAAAGCAGTGGCCGCCCCGGGTGCTTGGCGCAGGCCACAAGCGCTGGAACCGGCGCAGGGACGCCGGCACAAAGTCGTGAAGGTGCATTCCCTTGCCTCCTTCCCGTGTGTATCGAGCGGGTTCAATGTTGCTATACTGCAGCATACTGATTTGAAACCACTCTGCAACCACAAAGCGCAATGGACAAGAACACCGTCAAACCCTGGGGCGGGCGCTTCAGCGAGGCCACGGACGCCTTCATGGAGGCGTTCTCGGCCTCCGTTGATTTCGACAAGCGCCTGTACCGCCACGACATCGCCGCCTCC
>CAYXAX010000086.1:0-10489 GCA_964463055.1 uncultured Gammaproteobacteria bacterium
AATCACATCTTCCGCTGGGAGGTGGGCGACAAGGCGGGCACCGACAAGGTGTTCGACGGCGCCGAGGTCACCGTCAAACAGGCCATGGTGAACCCGCGGGTGCATCCGTGTCCGCTGGAGACCTGCGGCTGCGTGGCCTCTTTCGACAAGGCGCGCGGCGATCTCACCGTCTATATGACCTCCCAGGCGCCCCACGTGATACGCACGGTGGTGTCATTGCTGTCGGGCCTGCCGGAGAGCAAGATACGCATCATCTCCCCGGACATCGGCGGCGGCTTCGGCAACAAGGTCGGCGTCTACCCCGGCTATGTGGTGGCCATCGTGGCCTCCATCGTGCTCGGCCGTCCGGTGAAGTGGATCGAGAGCCGCATCGACAACCTGTCCACCACCGCCTTCGCCCGCGACTACCACATGGTGGGCGAGCTGGCCGCGGACAAGAACGGGCGCATCAAGGGCCTGCGCGTGAACGTGCTGGCGGACCACGGCGCCTTCAACGCCCACGCCCAGCCCACCAAGTGGCCGGCGGGCCTGTTCAGCATCTGCACCGGTTCCTACGACATCCCCACCGCCCACGTGCAGGTGGACGGCGTCTATACCAACAAGGCGCCGGGGGGGGTGGCCTATCGCTGCTCGTTCCGCGTCACCGAGGCGGTGCACCTGATCGAACGCATGATCGACATCCTGGCCCTGAAGCTCGGCATCGACAAGGCCGAGATCCGACTGCGCAACTTCATCCAGCCCGAGCAGTTCCCGTACAACTCGGCCCTGGGCTGGCAATACGACAGCGGCAATTACCCCGCCGCCCTCAAGAAGGTGATGGAGGCGGTGGACTACGCCGGGCTGCGCAAGGAGCAGGAAGAAAAGCGCAAGCGCGGCGAGTTGATGGGCATCGGCATCTGTACCTTCACCGAGATCGTCGGCGCCGGGCCCAGCAAGGCCTGCGATGTCCTGGGGGTGGGCATGTTCGACAGCTGCGAGATCCGCGTGCACCCCACCGGCAGCGCCATCGCCCGCATGGGGACCATTTCCCAGGGCCAGGGCCATCAGACCACCTATGCCCAGATCATCGCCACCGAGCTGGGTCTGCCCTCCGAGGTGATCCAGGTGGAGGAGGGCGACACCAGTACCGCCCCCTATGGCCTCGGCACCTACGGCTCACGCAGTACACCGGTGGGCGGCGCCGCCACCGCCGTGGCCGCGCGCAAGATCCGCGACAAGGCGCGTAACATCGCCGCGCACCTGTTGGAGGTCAGCCCCGACGACCTGGACTGGGACATCGACCGCTTCAAGGTCAAGGGCGTGCCCGGCCAGGAAAAGACCATGAAGGAGATCGCCTGGGCGGCCTACAATAACGTGCCGCCGGGGATGGAGATGGGCCTGGAGGCGGTGGAGTATTACGACCCGCCCAACTTCACCTATCCCTTCGGCGCCTATGTGTGCGTGCTGGACATCGACCGCTACACCGGCGAGACGAAGGTGCGGCGCTTCTATGCCCTGGACGATTGCGGCACGCGCATCAACCCCATGATTATCGAGGGCCAGATCCACGGCGGTCTTACCGAGGCCTTCGCCGTGGCCATGGGGCAGCTGCTGTCCTTCGATGAGGACGGCAATATCCAGGGCAACAGCCTCATGGACTATTTCCTGCCCACCGCGGTGGAGACGCCCCATTGGGAGACGGATTACACCGTGACGCCTTCGCCCCATCACCCGCTGGGCGCCAAGGGCGTGGCCGAATCGCCCCATGTGGGCGGCATTCCCTGCTTCACCAATGGGGTCAACGACGCCTTCTCGCACTTGGGGGTGACGCACATCGACATGCCCCATACCGCCTTCAGTGTGTGGAAGACCCTCCATGAGTTGGGCTTGGATAAACGGCCTTAACGCCAAGCGCGTACACGGGGGCGCCGCGTGCGCCCCCATGCCTTTGTACAAAACGCTCTCACGGGGATAGCCATGCAGGTCAAACTGGAAAAGACCTTTCCCATCGACGCGCCCGCCGCCGCGGCGTGGCGGGTGCTGCAGGATATCAAGGCCGTGGCCGAGTGCATGCCCGGCGCCCAGATCACCGAACAGATGGACGACAGCCACTACAAGGGCCAGGTGAAGCTGCGCGTCGGCCCGGCCAGCGCCACCTTCAACGGCGAGCTGGAGGTCAAGTCCCTGGATGCGGCTGAAAAGAAGATGGAGATGTTCGGCAAGGGCTCCGACACCAGCGGCGCCTCCGCCGCCACCATGAACCTCACCGCCCGGGTGCGGGACAGCGGCGACGGCAAGTGCGAACTGGTGGGTGTCTCCGACGTCACCGTCAGCGGCAAGATGGCCAGCTTCGGCGGCCGCATGATGAACCAGGTGTCCGATCAGATCCTCAAGCAGTTCGGAGACAATTTCACCAAGCGCGTGCTGGCCCTGGGGGAGGGCGCGGCCGCCCAGCAGGCGGCCGCCGACGTGGCGAAACAACCCAAAGAACTCAATGCGTTGGCGCTCATGTGGGGCGTCCTGGTAGGATTCTTCAAGAGCCTGTTCGGCGGCGGCAAGTCCAAGTAAAGGTGAGCAGGACGGGTGGTTGAGGCGGCGAACTTCCCGGATCGGATCAAACTCTAATATTTATATCGAGCATCGCACTCGTGAAGGCGCGCCCCGGCGGCCACAGAGAGTATGAATACCATCGCGGACTTTCAGACCCGGTTGGACCAGGCCGGTTACATCGCCGAACCCAGCTTGGCGGCCACCCTGTTGTTGTTCACCGACTTGCGCCGGCCCCTGCTGGTGGAGGGTGAGGCCGGGGTGGGCAAGACGGAGATCGCCAAGGCCCTTGCCGCCCTGTTCGATTGCCCCTTGATCCGCCTGCAGTGCTACGAAGGCCTGGACGCCTCGACTGCGGTCTATGAATGGAATTACCAGCGCCAACTGCTGGCCATCAAGATCCAGGAAGACGAAGACACCACCGCCGAGGAAAAGGAACGCCACATCTTCAGCGAGGACTTTCTGCTCAAGCGCCCGCTGCTGCAGGCCATCACCCAGCCCGAACCACCGGTGTTACTGGTGGACGAGATCGACCGTGCCGACGAGGAGTTCGAGGCCTATCTGCTGGAGCTGTTGTCCGATTTTCAGGTCAGCGTGCCGGAGCTGGGTACCATTCAGGCCACCAGCATCCCCTATGTGGTGCTGACCTCCAACGGCACCCGTGAACTCAGCGACGCCCTGCGCCGCCGCTGTCTGTATCTCTACGTGGACTATCCCGACTTGGACAAGGAGCTGCGCATCATCCAGCGCCACGCGCCGGACATCAGCCAGAAGCTGGCCGGCCAGGTGGTGGCCTTCGTCAAGGCGCTGCGGGATCTGGACCTGCGCAAAAAACCGGGTATCGCCGAGACCCTGGATTGGGTGGCGGCGCTGCTGCGTTTGAAGGTGGACAAGCTCGACGACGACCCGGCGGTGATCCTCCAGTCCCTGGTGTGTCTACTCAAGACCAAAGAGGACCGCCAGGCCGTCACCACTGAGGTGGTGCAGCGCCTGGTGGCCAACAGTCTATGAATACCGTCCCTGACAGGACCGGCCACGGCGACCCGGGCGAGACCCTGGTGGCGCGGGTGGTGGAGTTCGTGCGCGTGGCGCGGGACAACGGATTTCTCGCCGGCCTCGGTGAGGCCCTGGACGCGGTGCGGGTGGCGCAACACTGCGGTCTGGAGCAGCAGCGCCTGCGCTGGGGCCTGCGCGCACTGTTGTGCGCCAGCACCGAGGACTGGCGGCGTTTCGATCAACTCTTCGACGCCTATTGGTTGCCCCGCGCACACCGGCGCAGTTCCCGGGTGCAGCCCGCCGCGGGTGCGCCCATGGGCGGCGCGGATGGACAGCGCCGCGGCGCCGAACTCGGTGTGCCGGCGGAGACCGATCAGGCCCGGGCCGGCGAGGATGGCAATGCCGGTGCCGGCGGCACCCGCGGCGGTGCCAGCGCACAGGTGTCCACCGCGCGCAGCGATTTTCGCTTTATGACCGCTCCCGGCGAGATGGAAAAGGTGGAGCGCCTGGTACAGCGCCTGGCCTCACGCATGCGCCGCCTGGTGCGGCGCCGGCGACGCCTGGCCACTCGGGGCACGCGCCTGCACCTGCGCCACACCCTGCGCCACAGCCTGCGCTACGGCGGCATGCCCTTCGACCCGGTGTACAGTCAACGCCGCCGCCGTCTGCCGCGCCTGATCCTGCTGTTGGATGTGAGCCGCTCCATGAGTCTGTACAGTTATTTCTTTCTGCGCTTCGCCCGCGGTCTGGTGGGCGCCTTCAGCGATGTTCACGTGTTCGCCTTTCACACCCATCTGGTGTCCATCACCGACGCGCTGCGCGAACGCAATATGGACAAACTCAAGGACAAGCTGGCGGTGATCTCCCTGGGCTGGGCCGGCGGCACCCGCATCGGCGAGAGCCTGCGGTCCTTCAATCAACAATTCGCGCGCCGGCTCGTCAATCGCCGCGCGGTGGTGATCGTGGTCAGCGACGGCCTCGACACCGGTCCGCCGGCGCTGCTGGCGGAGCAGCTCAAAGCGATCAAGCAACGGGCGCGCCGGCTCATCTGGCTCAACCCGTTGCTCGGCCGCGAAGGCTATCAACCCCTGGCCGGGGGCATGGCCGCGGCGTTGCCGCTGCTGGACGTGTTTGCGCCGGCCCACAGCCTGGAGACGCTGGCGGCGTTGGAGCCCCAGTTGGTGCGGGTATGAGCACAGGAGCGATGAACCCATGATAGAGACAGACGCGGTATTGGACAAAGCGGCGCGACTGAAGGCCGCCGGCGCGTCGTTCGCGCTGGTGACGGTGGTGCGCGCCGAGTCGCCCACCTCGGCCAAGCCGGGTGCCAAGGCGGTGGTCACCGCCGACGGCGAGATCGAGGGCTGGATCGGCGGCGGCTGCGCCCAGCCGGTGGTGATCAAGGTGGTCAAGCAGGTGTTGCAGGACGGCCAGGCGCGGCTGATCCGCATCAGCCCCGACCGCGGCGAGGTGATTGAGGAGGGCGTCATGGACTTCAACATGGCCTGCCACAGCGGCGGCACCCTGGACATCTTCGTCGATCCGGTGGTGGCGCGCCCGGCGCTGTGCATCATCGGCGCCTCGCCCGCGGCCCAGGCCTTGAGCGTGCTGGCACGGCGCACCGGTTTTGCGGTGACCGCCGCCTTTCCCGGCGCAGACCACGACCTGTTCCCCGAGGCCGACCGGGTAATCGACGGATTCAACGAACTTGGCGCGCCGTCTTTCGTGGTGGTGGCCACCCAGGGCAAGCGTGACGAGGCCGGTCTGGAGGCGGCGCTCGGTACCGGCGCGGGTTACATCGCCTTCGTCGCCAGCGAGCGCAAGGCCGGCAAGCTCAAACAATATCTCAAGGAGCGCGGCCACGACGCGTCCCGTGTCGACGCCATCGTCTCCCCCGCCGGGGTGGAGATCGGCGCCGTCACCCCGGAGGAGATCGCCCTGTCAGTGCTGGCGGGGGTGGTGCAGGCGCGCCGCGCCGGTGTGGCGGTCGCGGAGACCCCGGCGCCGGTGAAGGCCGCGGCCCCCGCGCCCCAGGCGGAGGCCGTGGATCCGGTGTGCGGCATGAGCGTGGCGGTGGCTACCGCCGAGCATCGCAGCGAGTACGCGGGCGAGACCTATTACTTCTGCTGCGCCGGCTGCAAGCACAATTTCGACAAGGCGCCGCAGCGCTACCTGGAGGCGGTGCGATGAATACGGTGTCCGGCATCGTGCTGGCGGCGGGCGAGTCCCGGCGCATGGGCGGGATTAACAAGCTGAACATGCCGGTGGACGGCGAGCCGCTGCTGCGCCGCACCGTGCGTACCTTGCTGTCGTCGCGTTTGGATGAGTTGGTGGTGGTGCTCGGTCATCAAGCGGATGAGGTGCAGACCTTACTGCAGGGGTTGAACGTGCGCACGGTGATCAACCCCGACTACCGTGAAGGGCAGATGTCCTCGGTGCACTGCGGCCTGGCGGCGCTGTCGCGCCCCTGCGACGGGGTGATGATCTGCCTGGTGGATCTGCCGTTTCTCACCGTACAGGACGTCAATGTGCTGATCGACGCGTTTTTACATCACCGCGGTGACATTATCGTGCCCACCTACGAAGGCCGGCGCGGCAATCCCATCGTGATCGCTTACGCCCACCGCGGGCAGATACTGGGCGGCGAACGCAACCTGGGCTGCAAGCGGCTCATCGAGCGCAATCCCGAGCTGGTGACCACCGTGGCCATGGACACCGACCACGTGGTATTCGACCTGGACACGCCGGAGGATTATGCGTTGCTGCAGCGGCGCTTGGCACAAATGCCCGTGCGCGCGACCGCGCAGTAAGGTGTAGCGGGGTGTTGAACCATGGCTGAAGAAATCATTGACGTGCTGGCGGAGATGCGGGCCAAGGGCGAGCCCTTCGCCGTGGCCACGGTGGTCGAAGTCGAGGGTTCGTCCTCGGCCAAGACCGGCGCCAAGGCGGTCATCGACCGCGACGGCCGGGTGGTGGCGGGCTGGGTGGGCGGCGGCTGTGCCGAGTCCATGGCCTGCCACACCGCCCTGGCGTGCATGGACAGCGGCGAGACCCGGGTGATCGATATCGACCTCAACGAAGAGGTGCTGGGGGCGGGCATGCCCTGCGGCGGCAGCATGCGCGTGTACGTGGAGCCGGTGCTGCCCAAGCCGACGCTGTGGATCATGGGCCACGGCCGGGTCGCGGAGGTGCTGTGCCAGCTGGGCGATATCATGGGGCTGAATGTGGTGGTCGACGATCCCATGGTGACCCGCGAGCGCTATCCCGCCGCCGCCCGGCTCCTCACCGACGATCTGGATTATTCCCGGCTTGCCCCCGCGGCCGGTGACTTCGTGGTCATCGCCACTCAGCACAAGGGGGATCATCGTTCCATGAAACAGGCGCTGGCCTCCAAGGCCGGCTACATCGCCCTCATCGCCAGCCGCAAGCGTTCGCGCCTGGTGCTGGACTATCTGCGTGAAGAGGGCTTCGACAATGCCGCCATGGCACGGGTCATGGCGCCGGCGGGGCTCGATCTCGGTGCGCGCACGCCGGAAGAGATCGCCCTGTGTGTTATCAGCGAGATTGTCATGACCCGCCGCACGGGCAGCGGCGTGCACATGCGCGATACCCTGATGGCCGGCGGCGGAACCGCGCGCGCGGCGGGGAGTGAGGTGAGGGAAGCAGGTGCGCCGGTATGTATGCCTGTGTCTACTTCTCGTCGGATACGTTAGGGAACGTTCTGATTAATTCCCGTGACGTCATTGCGGCGAAAACCGGAATCCTGAAACCCGCTGGGTGAATGGCGCTGGATTCCGGGTCTGCGCCATGCTATGCCAGGGATGACGCGTTGTTCAGAGGTGTCTTGGTTGTGAGGGCGGGAAGCGCTGTTTGATTCCCGCCCCCTCAACCAAGTCAATCAAGTTGATGTCTGTCACTGAACGTTATTGGCCCCGCCGTTAAATGTAGACGGATCTTTGAGTCGCTGCTTCGGTCTTGGCAGCGCCAACCTACTTCAAGGAGCTAGAGTCATGGTTAAGTCAGCCTTATTCGTTCGTCTGGAAGCCAAGCCCGGAAAAGAGCATGACATCGAGCAGTTTCTTCTTGGCGGTCTGCCCTTGGTCAATGAAGAGCCGGCGACGACGGCCTGGTTCGGTCTAAAACTTGGTCCGTCGACATACGGTATTTTTGATGCCTTCCCGGATGAGAAGGGACGGCAGGCGCATCTTACCGGCAAGGTCGCAGCGGCATTGATGGCAAAAGCCGGGGAGCTGTTCGCCAAGCCGCCCGCCATCGAAAAAGTAGACGTGTTGGCCGCGAAGCTCCCGTAGTCTACTGTTGCGGTCAGAAAACCGGTTGCGGGCAAGGCGGCCGTTCGCGCCCGTGATCCGTGGCGGGCGGCGTTCGGGTATCCAAAGAAAACCGGAGTTACGGAAACTAGACATTCCGTGGGTGACGTGGCGTGGGCGTGTGTTCAATGCGCCAGAAAGCGATTACTTCTATATTCCCGCCGGATTATATATATTATTGGTCGCTGATATGCGGCGGTGATAATGGATGCACGCCGTCCTCCAAGGATGCGCTGTAGCGATCCCGTCCGCTTTGCCCGCCCCGTGAACGTGGTGTGTTCCGGTGGCTGTATATTAAGACTGATAGGGATACCCCCATGCCAAACAGTTATGTGGTGCTCGATAACGGCGCCTTGGTGGTTGAACACTGGACAGGTACCGTGACCCATGACGAATTGATTTCCCATGAGCGCGATCAGATCAATGACCGAACCATCAAGCCGGGTGCCGCGGTCCTGGCCTATGCGGCGGATGCGACCTTCGAGACCGGTCAGGAAGAGGTGCACGAGCTCTCGGGCCTTTACGGCCGCAACGACATCTCCATGGAAAAGTGCGCCGTGGTGGTGAACGACGACGCCTACGACCGGGCGCAGCTGTTCGCGGCACAGGGCGCGGGCTACGGCATGTCCATCGTCGTCTTTAATGACATCGATTCCGCCTGTGAGTGGCTGGCGGTCGATCCGGCTGAGATTAAGTCACAATTGAAGGCGCTCAAGACCTGAAGCGGCGGTGACGGTCGTCAGCGGCGGGTATTGACCACGTGCTGGCGGGCGAACTCACCGGCAAGCAACGCAAACGCCACCGAGACATTGAGGCTCTCCACCTTGCCGGTGCCGGGAATCATCAAGGTGGCGTCCACGCGTTTGTACATGTCCTTGGATATGCCGCTGGTCTCCGCACCCATGACCAGGACCACCCGCTTGGGGAACTTCTGGGCGTACAGGGATTTCCCGCGAATGCCGGCGGCCATGAGGGAAAATCCCATGGCCTGCAGCTCGGCCAATGCCTGATCGCGGTTGTCCAGGCAGACCTGTTTGACGAATTCGGCGCCGCCCTCGGCGACGCGGCAGGCTGACGGAGACAGCTTGGGCACCTTGCCCGCCTCGCCCAACAGGTACTCGATACCGAAATTGGCGCAGGTGCGCACCATGGCGCCCAGGTTATGGGGATTCTCCACGCCGTCCAGATAGACCAGCAACGCCGGGTCACGCTGTTTCTCCAACCGGGCCTTGAGCTGGCCAAAACCGAAGGCCCGCGGTTCCCGCGCCAGGATGCACACGCCCTGATGATGGATGGATTCGGTCAGACGCTCCAGGTCATCGTCGGCCACGATGTGATAGGCCTTGCGCTGGGCGGCGGCCCACTTCAACAGCGGTGAGAACGGCTTCATGGTCTGTTCGGTGACGTAGACGCGGATGACGTCGTCGGGGCGTGCCCGCCACAGCGCCATGCACGCGGCGAAGCCATAATACTTCAGCTCCTTGCGTGGGTCGTCGTTGGGTTTTCCCTGGGGCGGGGGACGGCGTTTGTGTTGTTTGGGGTTTGTTTTCGGAGTGGGCGTCATTATTGGCAGACCAATGATTAGGGGCTGGTGCGTTGTGCAAGGACGGGGGTATATCCGTCACCGCGACCATTTCAGCGTGAATGCTGGGTGAGGAAGGCGCCTTTCTTCAAGCGGCCCGGTTTGCGCTGGCCTTCCAGTTGTTTGCCGGTGTCCTTGGGCTGCCACGCGGGCACCAGGTGACGCTTGCCGTTGCCGATGAGGTCGGCGCGGCCCATGCGCTTCAGCGCGTCGCGCAGCAGCGGCCAGTTGTTGGCGTCGTGATAGCGCAGAAACGCCTTGTGCAGGCGGCGGACCTTCAGCCCCTTGGGGATGGCCACCGTCTCGCTGGCGCGGGTCACCTTGCGCAGCGGATTCTTGCCGCTGTGATACATGGCGGTGGCCACCGCCATGGGCGAGGGCAGAAAGGTCTGGACCTGGTCTGCGCGAAAGCCGTTGCGCTTCAGCCACAGGGCCAGCTGCAGCATGTCCTCGTCGGTGGTGCCCGGGTGGGCGGCGATAAAATAGGGAATCAGGTACTGTTCCTTGCCCGCCTCTTTGGAGTACTTTTCAAACAATTCCTTGAAGCGGTCGTAGGCGCCCATGCCCGGCTTCATCATCTTGGACAGCGGCCCCGACTCGGTGTGCTCCGGGGCGATCTTCAGATACCCGCCCACGTGGTGGGTGACAAGTTCCTTGACGTATTCCGGTGACTTCACCGCCAGGTCGTAGCGCAGGCCCGAGGCCACCAGCACCTTCTTGATGCCCGGCAGTGCCCGGGCGCGGCGGTACAGCTTGATGAGCGGTGCGTGATTGGTGTTCAGGTTGGAACAGATGTCCGGGTACACGCACGACGGGCGCCGGCACGCCGACTCGACCGTCTTGCTCTTGCAGGCCAAGCGGTACATGTTGGCGGTGGGGCCGCCCAGGTCCGAGATCACTCCGGTGAAGCCCGGCACCGTGTCGCGGATGGTCTCGATCTCGCGCAGGATGGAGTCCTCCGAGCGGCTCTGGATGATGCGCCCCTCGTGCTCGGTGATGGAGCAGAAGGTGCAGCCGCCGAAGCAGCCGCGCATGATGTTCACCGAGAAGCGGATCA
>CAYXAX010000087.1:0-10489 GCA_964463055.1 uncultured Gammaproteobacteria bacterium
ATCGACTTCTGCGAGATGACCAAGGACAACAAGCTGACAGTGCGCTTTATTGAGTTCATGCCCTTCGATGCCCACCAGATATGGGAGACGGGTGAGCACTTCGCCAGCGCCGCGTCCATGATCGACCAGATCAAGACCGTATATCCGAACATCGAGGACGCCTCGGGGACGCGCACCGAGCATCACATCTTCAAGGTGCCCGGCTACCAGGGCAAGATCGCCATTATCCCTGCCTTTACCCGCAGCCTGTGCGGCAACTGCTCGCGCATCCGCCTCACCGCGGAGGGGAATATCAGAAACTGCCTCTATTCCGATGCCGAGTACCCCATTCGGGACCTGATGCGCGGTGGCGGCGATGACGACCAGATCATCGACATGTTCCGCAAGGCGTTCGCCGACAAGGCCATCGATGGATTCGAGGCCAAGAAGCTGTCATCCGAAACACGCGTCAATGTCAATGACATCGGCCGTGTCAGCATGACTCAAATCGGCGGGTGATCGAACGGCGCCATTTCTCATCGGTTTTCCATTTCAACAGTGTCTGATGTCTGAGTGTCATGCATAACGAATTGACTCATTTCAATGCGCAGGGTGAGGCGCACATGGTGGACGTGGGCGCCAAGGGCGTCACCAGCCGCGAGGCCGTCGCCGAAGGCCGCATTTCAATGGAGGCCGAGACCCTGGCCAAGATCGTCGCGGGCAGCCACAAAAAGGGTGATGTCCTGGGCATCGCCCGGGTGGCGGGCATCATGGGCGCGAAGAAGACCGCGGACCTGATTCCCCTGTGCCACCCCATCGCCATCACCAACGTGGAACTGGACCTGACGCCGGAGCCGGAGAAAAACGCCGTCTACTGCAAGGCCACGGTGCGCTGCGCCGGTCAGACCGGCGTCGAGATGGAGGCACTGACGGCGGTGCAGGTCGCCCTGTTGACGATTTACGACATGTGTAAGGCGGTGGACCGGGGTATGGTGATGTCCGATATCGGTCTGCTGGCCAAGTCGGGCGGCAAGTCCGGCACATGGCGCAGAAGCGCATAGCGCTGGACGACTCTAGAGCAAAAGGTAATGCGGTAATGTCGGATGTAACGGTAAGATATTTCGCCAACCTGCGTGAGCGCATGGGCCGGGCGGACGAAAAGATCGCCCTCAACGGTGATAAGACAACGGTGGCCGAGCTGTGGTCACAGCTTTCCGGCGGTGAGTCCATTCCCGCCAATATCCTCATCGCGGTCAACATGGAGTACACGGACGCCTCCACGGAGTTGAAGGGTGGCGATGAAGTCGCCTTCTTTCCTCCCGTCACCGGAGGTTAGGCATGAAAGTCGTCATCCAGGAACAGCCCTTCGATCCCAGCCAAAAAGTCGCCGACTATCAGGATAGCCTCAAACAGGGTTCCTACGGCGGCGTGGTGACCTTCGTCGGCACCATGCGGGATTACAACGACGGTCACCAGGTCTCCACGATGCATCTGGAGCACTACCCCGGCATGACCGAGCGCCACATCGAGGAGGTTTGTCAGGAGGCCCTAAGCCAGTGGCGGGTCATGGACATTCTGGTGGTGCACCGCACCGGCGAGATTCACCCCAATGACCCCATCGTGTTGGTGGCGGTGTGGTCCGCTCACCGCGCCGATGCCTTTGACGCGTGCCGCTATGTGATCAACTACCTCAAGGAACGGGCGCCGTTCTGGAAGCGCGAAGTTACCCCCGACGGGGCACGCTGGGTGGAGCACAATACCAAGGATCTCGGCGTCGCCGCCAGCGTCATGCGCCCCGCTTGAGCGTTGCGGGGACTTAAAGATTAACGGTCGGAAATCGCCGTCGGTGACGCGGCCGCGTCAGCGAGATACCGCTCCACTTCCTCGTGCATCAATATCTGGTGTGCCCGCGCGCTTACACCATTGCGGGTCAAGGCGTTTCCTTGCCCGCGGGCGCTTCCGCCGCAGCTGTCTCATCGTCGTGGGTGTGCTGGTGATGGGTGTGGCTCTGGCGGGTATGTCCTGGGCCGACGCGATGGGTGTGCACCAGTTCGCCGTGGCGGTGGGTTCGTTCGCGGTACAGATAGCGTTCTTTAACGTAGTTGAACGCCGACACGAGTATAAATACGCTGGCGCCGAACAACACGATGGTGGCCCCCGAGGCGGCGTTGAGGTAGTAGCTCAGGTACATGCCTGCCACGCCGATGACGGCGCCGATACAGGTGGACAGGATCAGCATGCGGCTGAAGCTGTCGGTGAGCAGGCGCGCGGTCACCGCCGGTACCACGATGGTGGCGGCGATCATGGTCACGCCAACCACATTCATGGATGCGATGATGGCCATGGTCAATATGAAGGCGAAGATCAGCTGAGCCCGTCCCGTACTGATGCCGAATACCTTGGCGGCATCGAAGTCAAAGGTGGTGAACAGCAGGGATCGGTAAGTAATGAAGATTGTCACCAAAGTCAGACAGGTCACGGCGCCGATAACGATGAGGTCGCTTTCGTTGACGCCGAGGATGTTGCCGAACAGGGCCGCCTCGAAGCTCTGGGTAAACCGCCTCAGGCGGCTGATAATCGCCACGCCCACGGCAAAACACGCGGTGGTGACGATGCCGATGGCGGCATCCGACTTGATCTTTTTGCCGCTGGTGATCTTGTTGATCAGCAGCGCGGCGATTAAACCCGCGGCGGCGGCGCCGACATAGAAATTGAGCTTGTAGGTAAACCCCACCACGGCGCCGCCGAACGCGGCGTGAGACAGGCCGTGACCGATGTAGCTCATGCCCTTGAGCACGATATAAACACCGATGAGACCGCACAGTGCCCCCACCATGAGTGCCGCCAGCAGCCCATGGCGGAAGAACTCGTATTGAAACGGTTCGATCAGGGTTTCCATCACAGCTTCAACGGTGTGCTGTTGGCGATCAGGAAGTGGTCGCCGTGCTCGATGATGACGATGTCGCCGCCGTAGGTCCGTGTCAGGACGTGGTCGGTGAACACCTCCCGCGGCGCCCCCTCGGCGATCAGTTCCTGATTGAAACAGATGACCCACGGCAGGTGGGAGGCCACGGCATTGAGGTCATGGGTCGTAAGGACGATGGTGATGCCTTCCTGGTTGAGGTCGCCGAGCAGGTGCAGCACATCGTGCTGGGTCTTGATGTCCACGCCGGCGGTGGGTTCATCCAGGATCAACAGCTTGGGGTTACTGATCAGGGCGCGTCCGAGAAAAGCCCGCTGCTGCTGGCCGCCGGAGATGTTGACGATGTGATGGTGCAGGCAGTCGTGGATGCCCAGGCGCAGGGCGAGGTCATGCACTTTGCGTTTTTCGCCTTTGCTCGCCCACGGGATGATGCGCTTTTGCGTCGCATACAGGCCCATCAGTATCACCTGCTCCACCGTGACCGGAAATGACCAGTCGACGCTCTCCAGCTGCGGCACATAACCGATGCTGCCGGGGGGGAGCCGCTCTATGGGCATGCCGAACAAATGGACCTCGCCGGCGAACACCGGATGCGTGCCGAGTATGGTCTTGAGCAGGGTGGTCTTCCCGGACCCGGTGGGTCCAACGATCCCGGCGAACTGACCGTCCTGGATCACCAGCGACAGGTTATCCAGGACTACGCTGGTGTTGTAACCCGTGGTGACGTGCCTGAGTTCAATGGCGTGGGACACGGAGTCAGTTTACACCCTGCGGCGGCAGATTGGTGACGTCGATGCGCGCCATGCACTGTCCGTCGCCTCCCAACGCACCGGCGATGATGCCCATGTCCCTGGCCATCATGCCCATGTAGGTGTGGTTGGGCTGACCGATGTCGCCGGGGAGCTCGTCGTCTTCCAGTTTATTAACGTACTTGGTGCCGCTCTCCCGGGAGATCTCCTCCAATACCTTGCTGGGGAAGACAACCGACCCGAAGATGGCCGGGACCTGTTCCCGTCGCAGCTGCTTGATGATGGCAACTATGTCCTGGGGGCGCGGTTCGGAGAAGTCCGAAGGCTGTATCGCGGCGATGACCTTCATCCCGTAGCGCGGGGAGAAGTAGGCAAAGGAGTCATGGTAAGTCACCAGCTTGCGGTTCTTGGCGGGAATTGACGCGACGCAGTCGAACATGGCCGCATCCAGCTTGCTCAGCCTGGCCAGATAGGCGGTGGTATTGGCGTAATACCCGTCCCTGTGCTGCGGGTCCAGGCGCGCGAGCGTGTCCCGGGCTATCTCGGCGAAGCGCTGGGCGAAGGCCACGTCCATCCACAGGTGGGGATTGGGGTTGCCGCGGTCCTTGGGAAAGCTGAAGTCGTAGCGCCACTCGTCCTTGGTGATGGTGTGGTTGCCCAGGTAGACGATGGGGGTGGAGGCCTGTTTCACCTTTTGCGCCAGTTTGACGATCAGGGTCTCCAGGTGCAGGCCGTTGACGAAAATGACATCGGCAGTACTCAACTGCTTGGCATTCGAAGGCACGGGTTCAAATGTATGGGAGTCCACCCCCTCCGGAATGATGCCTTCCACATGGGCATAACTGCCGGCGACGTTGGCCACGATGTTGGTTAGCGGGGCCACGGTGGTGACGACCTCAAGTTTGTGTGCGGCGCCGTGTGCGGTGCCGAGCCACAGTACCGCCGCCACTACCGCAACGAGCCCTGGGAGGCGGCGTATGGTGGTGGCGGGGCGAATCATATGGGTGTTGATATGCATGCAGGATATGCCGGATGTCAGTGCCATGATTGATTTCCCCGGGTTAGTGATCGGATGATTGCCCGACTTCTGTAGTATTGGGCACCGCGGCGATTCCTGGAAAAGGTGTTATGCGTGGTTATCGGTCGTAGTGGAATGCTGCAGTGATTGCGCCATGGTTGGGCGCTATATATTAACTATTAATATTTTATATTATCTCATAAATGAAAACCATTGTTCCTTGGCGCGGCGTTTATATTATAATTAAATCAATGAATTAAATTTCTATAAGGCGGGTGCGAAGCGGCCAGTGGCCATCACATCCATGGCCGCATCACATCACGGGTCAGTAGGCGTTCAATCGGTTATAGTGTGAACACCGCCAACGGCCATGTGAGCGGGAAATACACACGAGGCAATACCTGATGGAGCGAATCACCATATCTCTCGATAAGGGACTGGCGAAGCAGTTTGATACCTTTATCAAGGAATTCGGCTATTCAAACCGCTCTGAGGCCATGCGCGATCTCATACGCGAGCGCCTGGAACAAGAGCGCCTGCAGAACTGGGACGAAGGGTACTGCGTCGCCGCCCTGAGCTATGTATTCAACCATCACGAACTGGAACTGGCGCGGCGTGTGACCTCCATTCATCACGATCATCACGACCTGACGCTGTCCAGCGTGCATATTCACCTGGATCACGACAACTGCCTGGAAGTGGCATTGGTGCGCGGGCCGACGGGCCAGGTGCGCAGCTTCGCCAACACGGTATTCTCCGAGCGCGGTGTGCGCCATGGGCGCCTGCACCTGATTCCGGTGGAGATGAAGGAAGAGCGTCATACGCCATCGGCGCTGCCCCACGTGCACAGCAATCCGATTACCTAGACACCAATGCTGCCGGCGTCGGCGGACGATGAATCCGTCAGCGTCGGGCCTGTGATCGCCATCCAATAAATGGGACTGGTTGAGATGAGAGAAAAAGAACCCGCCACACGCATCATTTTCGTACGCCACGGCATGACGGACTTTCCCAAGGACCGCATTTATTGTGATGAGCGTGAAGATCCGCCGCTCAACGATGCGGGCCGCCACCAGGCGCAAACGGCCGCCGAGTTGTTAAGCGGGCGTGCGGTGGACGTGATCTACACCAGCCCCATGGCGCGCACGCGGGGAACCGCCGAGGCCCTGCGCCGGACCTTGGGAGTGCCGCTGGCGGTGGAACAAGACCTGAGGGAGCGCGGATTCGGCATCTGGGACGGCCTGTATTTCGACGATATACAGCAGCGATACCCCGAGGACTATACCAAGTGGAAGCAGGACCCCGCCGCCTTCAAGCCCGAGCAGGGGGAATCGGTGTATGACCTGCGGGCAAGGACCTGCCGTGTAATACAGAACATCCTTATGGAGCATGCCGGCAAGCATGTGGTGGTGGTGGCCCACGTGGGGCCGATACGCGTGCTGGTCTGCGATGCCATCAACCTGCCGGTGGAGCGCTACCGCCAACTCAACATCGACCATGGGTCATTGACCTGCGTGGATTATGGTAAGCATCAGAATAATCTGATATTTATGAATTATACGCGCCACGATAGCGCTGATTAGGGGGCTTTTTACAATAATCGATTGTTTTATGAGAATATTTTCTCGCGGTCCCGCGTGAAGATGCTGGGGCGGGCTTGAGTCATGTTAGGTAAATATATTTAATATCAATTGGTTAAGTAAAAAATGCAGTAAGTTAGTTGACATTAGCAGCCGCTGTTTGTTATACATTGTAAAACGGCAATTACGTATTGCTTAAGCCAGTCTTAACACCTTGGCAAACCTGCTTAGACAGTGTTTAAGTTGTTAATAATTAAAGATAAGCGGGAATACGGTCGCTAACCCCTATAGAGGTTGACAGGGGCAATGGGTGGTGCTACTCTCTCAACCAAAGCACTATAGGTTAATGGGCCATTCTGCATCTGCATGCAAAAACAGACTATGGTATACGTCATTAAACAGGGGGTTAAAACAATGAACATTCGGCGAACAATAAAGATACTCTCAATAGCCGGTGCCGGTGTCGCGATGGGGGCGGTGATACTGCCTGGTACCGCGACCAGCGCAACGCCCGGTTTCGCAGCGTGGTCTTCGTCAGGCGGTACGATCTCCGGCTGTCCGTCTGGTTTCAGCTGTACAGAGCTGGTGGGCGGTGACGGTTTCCGCCAGGTGCAGGTGAACGACAACAACAGCGCTGATTCATTCGTATGGACCATTGTCACCGATACTGGTGCCACGGGCAGCGCGTCCACCCTGCCGTTCAGCGATGAAAACTTTGTCAAGACCGACGGCACCAGCACGGGTATCGCTGATGCGCAGACCGTCAATGACACCACCAACGGGACCTTCGGCGGTAATGTTCAGATCCTGACGGGCTTTGCCAGCGGCGGTAACGATACCGTCAACATCCAGCAGAGCCTGACGGCTGACCCGAACGGCATTCCTGGTACCGGTGATGAATTCGCCAACACCTTTAACATGACGGTGAATCTGGACTCCAGCGGAAACCAGACCGGCCGCTTCATGAAGATTGATCAGAGCACAGCCCTGGGCAATGCCACGGATACGCAGATCTTCGCCATCCGCGCCAGCGCCGGCAGTGCACTGACCACCACAAGCTCCATGACTTTGGGCGGCACAGCGGTGAGTTGGAATGCCGGTGATGACGTTCTGCTGACCTGGGTCGGTCAAGGCTTGACCTTGGGCAGCCTCGGTTCCTCGCAGTTTGGTTTCCAGGGCATCACCAACAATACATCCTCGGCCACGGCCAGTCAGTTCTCGCAAGCAACTGCAGGCCCGTTCACCTGGGATACGGGCACTTTTGGTACTCAGCCCTCTTTCCCGTAAAGTGGGTTTAGTGCAATCGCGTAGATTGCACAGTTGATATAATCGCCGAATGGAGAAGGGGGTTTGTTAACCCCCTTCTTTTTTTGTATCCGGCCACCCTTCATTGCTTCGTCAAATCAGCACCATCTCAGACCCTATCACCACCAATCAGGCACAGATCCCAAAAAAGGGGCTGTGTAGTTCACGGTTGATTTGCGCTGTGATCCGGGCTGGAGAGTCGAGCGCGTTTTGTGTACGATACCCCGCTGATATGAATAAAAAAACGTAAACAGGCAGGCATTCATGGCAACCGCACCTGAACAGAATTTAGACCCCATGGCCGTCATGCGCATCAGTTCGGCCTATTGGAACTCAAGTGTCCTGCATACCGCCGCGGCACTGGATATTTTCTCCCAATTGGCACAGGAACCCAGCACCGCAGCCAACCTGGCGCGTACGCTCAAAGTCGATGAGCGGGGACTGGAACTGATTTTGATCGCCTGTGTTGGTCTGGGTCTGCTGGATAAAGAGGGTGACCAATATCGCAATACACCCCTGTCGGACACCTTTCTTGTTAAGGGCAGACCCAGATATCAAGGCGGAATCGCCACCATGTTCGCCGAGTGGGTACCCGCCTGGTCGCAGCTCAAACGGGCCGTGGTCACGGGGCAACCGGTGGTCGGTAAGCAGCATGACCATGGGGAAGAGGCCACCCGGGCGTATATCATGGGCATGCTCTACCGCGGTATTCCCCAGGCAGAGCTTCTGGCCAGCGAAGTAAGCCTGGCGGGGCGTAAGCGCCTGCTTGACGTGGGTGGCGGCCCCGGAATCTTTTCAATCATCTTTTGTCAGAAAAACCCCGGCCTCGAGGCGGATGTATTCGATCTGCCCCAGACGCTCAAGATCACCAGCGAGATCATACGTAACTACGGCGTTGAGCAGACGGTTCATACCCGTCAGGGAGATTACATACAGGACAAGTTCGGTAGCGGCTATGACGCCGTGCTGCTGTCGTCCATGATCAACCAGGAGGGTCCGCGGGTCATTGAGAATATACTGAAAAAGGCCTATGACGCCATGGCGCCCGGGGGGATTCTGCTTGCCCAGGAACAGCTTTTGAATGAAGCAAAGACCGGCCCTTTGCTCGCGACGCTGATCGGTATAAACCAATTGATTCACACACCGGAAGGGCGCGCATACTCCGCCAAGGAGATAGCCGACATTGCCGCGAAGGTCGGATTCGAGCGATTGAGTCATCGACCGCTTCCGGAGCCGAGTCCGTTCACGCTTGTAACCGGATACAAGCCCTGATATCAGAGAGTAACAATCACCCCATGTCACGCATAGCCAGTATTAGGGCGATACTATTCTGCATCGCATTGAGTCTGCCGCCGCTGGTCTCCTCGGCGGCGGATCAGACGACCCCTCCATCCGAGGCCACCGCCCCCCCGGCGGCGCCGGCACCGGAAGCCCCCCTGACGGGGGAAGAGATCGCCAGCAAATGCGGCATGAAGTATCAGGGCGAGGATCAGCAGTCCACCTTTACCGTGACCTTGATAGACAAGGACAAGAATGAAAAGAAGCATGTCTATCTGCGTATCTGGAAGGATTTTAAAGGTAAAGACAACATTCTTAACAAGATGCTGTTGTTCACCAAATTTCCGCCGGACGCCAAGGGCGTGGCCTTTATGCGCTGGGCGTATGTCCCATCAATGGACAAGAATGCCGATCAGTGGGTCTATCTCCCCGAGCTGAGAAAAATACGACGGGTGTCCATACGTGATCCCGGTGACAGCTTCCTGGGATCCGATCTGACCCACGCCGATATTACCCCGCGCAGTGTGGATCAGGATTCCTATCGGCTGCTCGGTATCGATCAGGTTGGAGCCCTCCAATTCTACGTGGTTGAGAGCATTCCCAAGGAGTCGAATCCTCTGTACAGCAAGCGCATTGAGTGGTTCACCAAGACCCCGACCTGGGACGACTGCGCCGCGGTCAAAGTGGAGTATTACGACAGAAAGGGCAACCTGCTGAAGAAACAATTCACCAAATGGCAGCGCGTCAATGGCGCCTGGTTGTGGGATACGCTGATCGTAAAGAACGTACAGACGCAACATACATCCGTGTTCAAGAATACGGATGTAAAAATCAATACCGGTGTTTCCGCGGATATCTTCACGGAAAGAACGCTGCGGCTCGGCCCCAACAGCATCCCAGGCATAAGCGGCGAGTAGACACCAAGCGGTGCGGTCTGGCGCACAGCCCGGTTGCATATGCGTACATAAAAAGAAGTGGGACGGCACCATGGGCTGATCCGCGGGACCAATCCGGGGTAGGATACGGATCTTGAATTCGCTACAAGCCACTTCTGAGTGGGTATGCCGAATCCTATCGGACATGCCGTCCTGGTATGACTACACACATCGGATTGAGAGAAAATAAATAGATTTCAGTGCCTTCACATTGTATAACGTTTGTTATACAATGTAATACAGTTGGGCGGTTTCATGTCGGTGCTACCGGCCGTACCGCCGTCACATCATCACGCAAGAGGGCACGGATAATGCAAAACGATGCGTATAAGGGGCGCGATCACGGACCGAGAGGGTCTAGGAACATGCGCGAACGGGCCGTGGCGACGGCAATGAAGAGAAAAGAGGAGTATCTGGGCGCCCGGGTACCCAAGGAACTCCGCGATAGGGTGATTCACCGGGCTGATGCCCTTGGCATGCCGGTGTCGATCCTCATCCGCAATATCCTTGAAGAGGCAATACGATCATGGGGAGAGGCAACGCCGGCTTCCGCCGCGGCGGTGACGGCTGACAGCAGTGTTCATGCTAATTCGGCGCCAGCACCGGTACGTTTCCCCCATGTCCTGGGTTGGGAAGAAATCAGGCTTAATAAGAGTGTAAACTGTGGTATTTGTGGTATTCGTCTTGAGCCAGGCACATCTGTCACGCTAGGCCTCGCTGGC
>CAYXAX010000088.1:0-10350 GCA_964463055.1 uncultured Gammaproteobacteria bacterium
ATACCGGCCTGTCACGCCGGGGGTCGCGGGTTCGAGTCCCGTCCACTCCGCCATATATCGAGGTTGTGAGCAACCTCTCACGCTACGATAGGGGTACATCCACCGCGGGTGTGCCCTTATTTGTGCGTTGATTTTTCACCATGAAGCCGATTAAATGGTCCATTGACAATGGCCCGCCGGCATGATGAATGTTTAAGCCTGTGCAGAGGCAGTTGAGAAATGCTTGAGTTCATACGCAAATACGCCCAAGGGTTCGTCGCCTGGATTATCTTCGGCGCCCTGATCGTGATGTTTGCCCTGTGGGGCATCCAGTCCTACTTCAGTCCCAGCGCCAACGAGGGTATCGCCAAGGTCAACGGCGAACCGATTACCGCCGGTCAGCTGCAAAGCGCTGTACAGAGCTACCAGGCGCGTCTGCGCGCGATGCTGGGCAAGAATTATGACCCGCGCGTATTCACCAATGAGAGCGTCAAGAAGACGGTCATGCAGTCGCTGATCAATCAGGCGGTGCTGGCTCAGGCCGCGGACAAGGCCGGATTTCGTATCGGCGATGCAGCACTGAGCGCCGCCATCCGGGGGCGTAAGGAGTTCCAGCGCGACGGGGTGTTCGACGAGGAGCTGTATACGCGGCTGCTCGCCAACCAGGGCATGTCACCGGCGCGGTTCGAACACGAGCTTCGTCGCGCCATGCTGGTGGACCAGCTGACCGGCGGCGTCATGAATACCGCACTGATCACGGATCAGGACGTGCGTGATATCGTGCGGCTCAAGGACCAACAGCGCGATTTCGGTTACCTGGTCATCCCGGCGCAGCGCTTCACCGATGATGTCAAGGTGGATGACGCGCAGATCAAGGCACGCTATGACAAGGAGTCCTCACGCTATTCCGCGCCGGAGCAGGTGAGCGTCGACTATCTTGATCTGTCCGTGGCTGACCTGGCCAAGGATATCCATCCCAGCGCGGCGGACTTGAAAAAGTACTATCAGGATCATGTGGCGGATTTCGGTACCCAGGAGACCCGCCATGCCAGCCACATCCTGATCGCCGTCGGCAAAGACGCCGATGACAAGACGGTTGCCGCGGCCCGTGCCAAGGCCGAGGACATCCTGAAAAAGCTCCATGACGGCGCATCGTTCGCAGATCTCGCCAAGAAGTACTCCGAGGACCCCGGGTCCGCCGCGCAGGGGGGCGACCTGGGCTACTTCGGTCGCGGGGTGATGGACCCGGCCTTCGAGAAAGCGGTATTCGCCCTGTCCCCCGGCCAGGTCAGCGGCATCGTCAGGAGCGCCTTCGGTTTTCATATTATCAAGCTGCTGGACGTCAAGGCGGGCAAGACCAAATCCTTCGAACAGGTCCACGATCAGATACAGCGTGAGTACAGCCGTCAGCGGGCGCAGGAGCGTTTCTATAATCTTTCCGAAAAGCTGGAGAACCTCACCTACGAGCATCCCGATACCCTGCAGGACGCCGCCACGGCCTTGGGGATGAAAATCCAGTCCACGGGGTTTTTTACCCGCACTGATGCCAAGGGTAACGCCATCGCGGCCAACGCTGATGTGAGAAAGGCGGCCTTCGATGACGACGTGCTGAACAACAACTACAACAGCCTGCCCATCGAGATTTCATCCGACAGGACCATCGTGCTGCGTAAAAAGGCCTATAAGGCGGCTTCGGTCAAGCCCTTGGATGAGGTGAAGGATCAGATCCGCGCCGAGATCGCCCATGACGAGGCCGGCAAGCAGGCCCAGGCGCTGGGGCAGAAGATTATCAAGCGCCTCCAGGGCGGCGATGACCCCAAGGCTGTCGCCAAGGAGCTCAAGCTGACGTGGGATCGTCCCGGCTTTACGCCGCGCGATGCCGCCAAGGTGGATCAGAGCCTGCTCCAGGACGTCTTCAAACAGGCTGAGCCGGGCGACAAACCCGTCATAGGGGGCATGTCCATGGCCCAGGGCGGTTACGCCGTATACGCCTTGTACGCGGTCAAGCCGGGGGATGTGGCCGCCATGAAAGCGGAAGATCTCAAGTCCCTCAAGAAGACCCTGGTCAGTAATACAGGGACCTTGGAATATCAGATGATCCTGCAGTCCCTCAAGGACGGTGCTGATATCAAGATGAGCAAATCGGAACTCTAAATACCTGTTTCGGGTTGCGGGTTTCGAGTTCCGGGTTGATAAGGAAGGAATTCATTGTTCAGGGCGGCAGCAGGCGGGGGAGGAAGCGGTCGATGACCGCGGCACCCACCGCGTCTCCCCACACATTGATGGCGGTGCGGAAGCGGTCCAGAAACCAGTCCACCGACAGCAGCAACCCGACGCCCTCCAGCGGCAGGCCCACCGATTTGAGCACGATGACCATGGTCACCAGTCCGGCCTCCGGGACGCCGGCGGCGCCGATGGCGGCCAGGGTCGCGGTGATGAACACGATGGTCTGCTGGGCCAGGGTCAGTTCGATCCCATAGGCCTGGGCGATGAACATCGCCGCCGCCGCCTCGTACAGGGCGGTGCCGTTCATGTTGACGGTGCTCCCCAGGGGAAGCACGAAGCGGATGGAGCGCTCATCGATGCCGTTTTCCCGCGCGCACTCCATGGTCAGGGGCAGGGTGGCGGAAGAGCTCGCGGTGCCGAAGGCGGTGAACAGGGCGCGCAGCATGCCCACGAGATAATCCATGCCGCGGCCGGCGATGAACACCATCACCAGGGTCAAAACCACCAGGTGTATCCCGAGACCGCTCAACACCGTCACCACGTGCCAGCCCACGGCGGTGATCTGCTGGAAAAACGCATCGCCACCCGCCTTGCCCAGGCGGCTCGCCACCAGGGCGAAGATGCCCACCGGTGCCAGGTACATGATCCATGTCACCAGTTTCATCATGGCATCGTTGATCCCCTCGAAGAATGCGATGACGTGACGACCGCGCTCGCCGAGGGTGGTCAAGGCGGCGGAGAACAGGATGGCGAACAGGATCAGGGGCAGCAGCTTGGTGTGGGCCGCCGCATCCACCAGGTTGGGGTCCACCAGGGTCAGCAGGATGTCGCCGAAGCCCAGGTCCTTGTGTATCACCGGGGTGGGCGTGCCGGATTGCAGCGCGGCCAGTCCCAGACCCACGCCGGGGCGGATGAAGTCAACCATCACCAGCCCGATAAGCACAGCCAGCGCCGTGGTGAGAGTGTAGTAAATCACCGTGGCCGCACCCAGGCGTCCCAGCTTGCGTACGTCGCCCAGGGAGGCGACGCCGCTGATGACCGCCGCCAGCACCAGCGGCACGATCATCATTCTGAGCAGGGTGAGAAACAGGGCGCCGATCCACGCCACCTGCTGCATGGCCGGACCGAAAAACCATCCGGCCAGCGCGCCGCCGATTACGCCGGCGATAATAAAGGCGAGCAGGACGATAGCGTGTTTGTGAGGCACCTTATTCGGGGAAGCACATGCCCGTGGTATGGAAGCCGCAGTCCGCGAATATGATCTCACCGGTAATGGCCGAGGCCAGGTCGGAGCACAGGAAGGCGGCGACGTTGCCGACCTCTTCAATGGTGACGTTGCGCCGCAGCGGCGTGTTTTTCTCCACCTGGTCGAGCATCTTCTTGAAGTCGGTGATGCCGGCCGCGGCCAGGGTCTTGATGGGGCCGGCGGAGACGGCGTTGACGCGGATACCGTCGGGTCCCAGGGCATGGGCCATATAACGTACGTTGGCTTCCAGACTGGCCTTGGCCAGGCCCATCACGTTGTAATTCGGTATCGCAGCCTGGGCCCCCAGATAGCTGAGGGTGAGCAGGGCGCCGTTGCGTCCCTCCATCATGTTGCAGCCGGCCTTGGCCAGGGCGGAGAAGCTGTAACTGCTGATGTCGTGGGCGATGCGGAATCCCTCACGGGTTACGCAGTCCAGGTAATTACCCTCCAGCTGGTCTCGTGGCGCGAAGGCCACAGAGTGTACAATAATGTCCAGGTGGTCCCAGAAGTCATCCAGGTGATCGAAAACGGCCTCGATTTGTTCATCACTACTCACATCGCAGGGGATAACGATCTCGCTGTCGCACTCCGCGGCGTATTTTTCAACCCGGCTTTGAAGTTTTTCGTTCTGGTAGGTGAAGGCCAGCTGAGCGCCTTCCCGGTGCATGGCGTTGGCGATACCCCATGCGATGGAACGCTCGCTGGCGAGGCCGACGATCAAGGCGTTTTTGCCGGTGAGAAAACCCATAGACGATTCCTTTTTTATGTATAGTTAATTTTATCCAGCCGGTATGGTCGAAATGCAAGCATTCGTAACAGTACCTAAATTATATCCCAATCGCAAAGTGCCTATTCCCGGGGCGCACGCGGCATGTCCTCCACAGACGCCGCTGGTTGGACCATACGGTATCGCGGTGACGTGACCGGCCTCGTGGTATGCAGGAGGCAGCGGCCGGTCGCGGCCGGCGCTTTGCCGGCG
This sequence comes from uncultured Gammaproteobacteria bacterium, assembly GCA_964463055.1. Taxonomy (GTDB): domain Bacteria; phylum Pseudomonadota; class Gammaproteobacteria; order CAWJPQ01; family CAWJPQ01; genus CAWJPQ01. The sequence continues at coordinate 4,431 of CAYXAX010000088.1, forward strand.
AGCCCCCTGTGGCGCGTCATGGTGTGCCTGCTGGGGCTGGCCCTGGCGGGTTGCCAGCCCTGGAACGACCCCTATCCGCCGTCCCAGGCGCGGTCCAATATTCTCTATTCGTCATTCTCAGAGCGCCCCAAGCACATGGACCCGGCGGTTTCCTACAATGCCGATGAATACGCCATTATCGCCCAAATTTACGAACCCCCGCTGCAGTACCACTATCTGAAGCGGCCCTATACCCTTATTCCGTTGTCCGCCGCGCAGATACCCCGTCCGGTCTATCTCGACGCCCAGGGTCATCGCCTACCCGACGAAGCACCGGACGACAAGATCGCCTACAGCGTCTATGAGATCCACATCAAAAAGGGCGTCATGTATCAGCCCCACCCGGCGTTTGCCAAGGATGAACACGGTGCCCACCGCTATCTGCATATGACGCCCCAGGACCTGGACGGTATTCACACCCTGGGGGATTTCAAGTACAGAGGCACCCGCGAGCTGGTGGCCGCCGACTACGTCTATGAGATCAAGCGCCTTGCCAACCCGCGCCTGCATTCACCCATCTTCGGCTTGATGAGCAACTATATCGTCGGCCTGGGCGATTATGCCAAGACCCTGCAAAAGGCCTATGCCAAAGCCGCGCAGGGTAGGGATGACGATGACGTTTACCTGGATTTGGCCAAGTATCCACTGGAAGGCGCGACGGTGGTGGACCGCTATACCTACCGCATCAAGCTCAAAGGCAAGTATCCCCAATTCCGCTACTGGCTGGCCATGCCGTTTTTCGCCCCCTTGCCGCCGGAGGCGGATCGCTTCTACGCCCAGCCGGGCATGGCGGAGAAGAACATCTCCCTGGACTGGTATCCGGTGGGTACCGGGCCTTACATGCTCAGCGTCAACAACCCCAACATGGAGATGGTGCTGGTGCGCAATCCCAATTTCCACGGCGAGGCCTATCCCACAGAGGGCATGCCGGGCGACAAGGCCGAGGGGCTGCTCCGAGACGCCGGCAAACCCATGCCGTTTATCGACAAGGTGATCTATCGCCTGGAAAAAGAGGGTATCCCGCGCTGGAATAAATTCCTGCAGGGCTATTACGACAATTCCGGAATCGGTTCCGACAGCTTCGACCAGGCCATCAAGATATCTTCCCAAGGGGACGCGACGCTCAGCGATGACATGAAGAAGAAGGGTATCCAGCTGAGCACCGCCGTGGCGGCAACCACCTTTTACACCGGATTCAACATGCTGGACAAGGACATAGGTGGGTATTCCGAGAAGGCGCGCAAACTGCGTCAGGCAATCTCCATCGCTATAGACCAGGAAGAGTACATCTCAATCTTTCAAAACGGGCGTGGTATTGCCGCCCAGGGACCCATCCCGCCGGGCATCTTCGGCCATGAGGACGGCAAGGCGGGCATCAACCCCTATGTCTACAACTGGGTCAACGGCAGGCCGCAGCGCAAGTCCATCGAGGAGGCGCGCAAACTGCTGGCCGAGGCCGGTTATCCCGACGGACGCAACGCCGCCACCGGTGAGCCGCTGTTGCTGCACTTCGACACCGCCATGTCCGGCCCCGAGGCCAAGGCGACACTGGACTGGCTGCGCAAGCAGTTCGAGAAGCTCAACATCCAGCTGGATATTCGCAGTACGGACTACAACCGTTTTCAGGACAAGATGCAGCACGGCAACGCGCAGATATTCCAGTGGGGGTGGAACGCCGACTACCCCGACCCGGAGAATTTCCTGTTCCTGCTGTACGGCCCCAATAGCAAGGCGAAAGACAACGGTGAGAACGCCGCCAACTATCAAAACCAAGAGTTCGATAATCTGTTCGATAAGATGAAGAACATGAACAACACGCCGCAGCGCCAGGCGATCATCAATCGCATGCTGGATATTGCAAGACGCGACGCCCCGTGGATTTGGGGATTCCACCCCAAGTCCTACAGCCTGCATCACGCCTGGGTGTACAATGCCATGCCGAACCTGATGGCCAACAATACCCTCAAGTATCTGCGCATCGACCCCGATCTGCGCGCCGAGAAGCGCGCCGAGTGGAACAAGCCGGTGCTGTGGCCGCTGGTGCTGCTCGCCGTCCTGGCCACCGTCGTCATCGTGCCGGCGCTGATCGCTTATCGGCGCAGGGAGCGTCGGCCGTTGCGTGTCAGGACCGCGTGAACATGGATGTCGACATGGGCAGTGTGGGCGTATTGGGGCATAATGTATCCCCGATGGGTCATGCGCTTGTCCACAATTTGAGCATCACGAGAAGGTCAGGCTAGCCGGACGATGTTTGCCTATATCGTACGCCGTGTGCTCTATGCCGTCCCCATTCTCATCGGGGTGAACCTGTTTACCTTCGCGTTGTTCTTCGTGGTCAACACGCCTGACGACATGGCGCGCATCCACCTGGGCATCAAACGCGTCACCCCCGCCGCCATCGAGAGCTGGAAGCACGAGCACGGCTACGACAAGCCGCTGCTGTATAACGACAAGGCGCGCGGCGTCGATAGATTCACGGATACCATTTTCTTTACCAAGTCGGTGAGCCTGTTCGCCTTTAATTTCGGACGCTCGGATGACGGGCGCGACATCGGATACGATATCAGGCAGCGCATGTGGCCGAGCCTGGCCATCGCCATACCCACGTTCCTCGTCGGGCTGCTGGTCAATATCACCGTGTCCATGGTATTGGCTTTTTTCCGTGCCACCTATATCGACCTCACCGGGGTGATCGTCGCTGTGGTGTTCATGTCCATTTCCTCCATGTTCTATATCATTGGCGGCCAGTTCATCATCAGCAAGCTGTGGCACCTGGTGCCCATTTCCGGCTATGACACGGGTATGGCGGCGGCCAAGTTCATTATCCTGCCGGTGCTGGTCGGCTTGGTCGGCGGCATCGGCTCCGGGGCGCGCTGGTATCGCACCATCTTTCTCGAGGAGATCAACAAGGACTATGTGCGCACCGCCCGCGCCAAGGGGCTCTCGGAACAGATGGTCCTGTTCAAACACGTGTTGAGGAACGCGCTGGTGCCGATCCTCACCGGGGTGGTGGTGGTCATCCCCCTGCTGTTCATGGGCAGCCTGCTGACGGAGTCGTTTTTCGGCATTCCCGGGCTGGGCAGCTATACCATCGATGCCATTCAGGCCCAGGACTTCGCCATCGTCAAGGCCATGGTGTTTCTCGGTTCCGTGCTGTACATCGTTGGGCTGATCCTCACCGATATCTCATACACCCTGGTGGATCCGCGGATCCGGTTTCATTGAGCGGCGGCTGGACATGACGAGATCGACCACGAAGGGACCGCTCATCACACTCGCGCTGCTCGTCGTTGCCGCAGTGACCGCAGTAACCGCGGTGACGGTATCCCATGTAAAACCGGTGCTGCTGTGGACCGATGACCTGATCTACCTGCTGATCCTGGTCATCGTCGGGTTTGTGTTCTACACCAGGTCGCGCCCCCACCTCATGATCCCGTGGCGGCAGGTGGGACGCCGGCCCATGGGCGTCGCCGCCATGATCGTATTGCTGGTATACGTGATCATCGGCGTAATGGACTCCATCCATATGCAGTTGCCTCTTTCCGGGGACACGCCCCAGGGACAGCGCGAGTATGATCCCCAGGTACTCAGCGCCCTGGACCTGGTGCTCTCCGGACTGCGCAAAGACGACGAAAAGACCTATTCCGCCCCGTTCGCTACGCACCTGTATGTCAAAGAGACCGTTGAACAACCCAACGGCGGGGTGGTGCGTGAATACCCGAAGCTGAAGTACGGTGGCGCCGGCCTGGCCGATCCCTCAGGCAAAGGAATGGACATTGCCTTGACATCGCTGAAGTCTGCCTTGGAGGGCGTGGTGATTAGCGCTTTGCTTGCCGTGGTTCTCATGCTGACGATCTCCCGGCTGCACGGCGCTTCATTCAAGCATGCCATGAGCAAGGTGCTGCGCGGCGAGACGGTGGTGCCGTGGCGCACGGTCCTTTTGACGCTGGGTGCGGTCATCACCCTCGTTTGCCTGGCGGTCAACCTCAGTGCCAAGTATCACGTGCTGGGCACCGATAAGGTGGGTCAGGACGTTCTTTACCTGTCACTCAAGAGCATCCGCACCGGCCTGGTGATCGGCACGCTGACGACGCTGGTGATGCTGCCCTTCGCCATCATGCTGGGCGTGTTCGCCGGGTCCTTCGGCCGCTGGGTGGATGACGTCATCCAGTACCTCTATACGACTCTCAGTTCCATCCCCGGGGTTTTATTGATCGCTGCCATGATACTGATCACCCAGGTCTACATCGACAGTCACCCGGAGCAGTTCAATTCCATCACGCTGCGCGCCGACGCCCGACTGCTGTCGCTATGCGTCATCCTCGGCATCACCAGCTGGACGGGCCTGTGCCGTTACCTGCGCGGGGAATCCCTGAAGCTGCGCGAGATGGACTATGTGCAGGCGGCCCAGGCCCTGGGTGTCGGTCACCTGCGCATCATTGCCCGGCACATCGTACCGAATATCATGCATATTGTGCTCATCGTGGTGGTGATAGACTTCAGCGGCCTGGTGTTGGCCGAGGCGGTACTGTCGTATGTGGGGGTGGGCGTGGATCCGTCCATGAACAGTTGGGGCAATATGATCAACAGCGCGCGCCTGGAACTGGCCCGCGACCCGGTAGTGTGGTGGTCGCTGCTTGCGGCGTTCGTGTTCATGTTCACACTGGTGCTGGCAGCGAACCTGTTCGCAGACGTGGTCCGTGACGCCTTCGATCCCCGCGTCCGCCAGAGCTGATTACAGCCGGATATTTTAAGAGATCATGAGCGATTCATTACTGAGCATAGACGGACTGAAGACCTGGTTCGATACCAGCAGGGGCACGGTGCGGGCGGTGGACGGGGTCAGCTTCGATATCCGTCGCGGCGAGACCTTTGCGCTGCTGGGCGAGTCCGGCTGTGGCAAGTCCATGACCGCACTGTCCATCATGCAGCTCATCCCGCGGCCTGCCGGGCGCATTGTCTCGGGCGGCATACGGCTGGACGGAGAGGACCTGCTGGCCCTGCCGGAAGCCGGCATGCGCGACATCCGCGGCGCGCGCATCGCCATGATCTTCCAGGAGCCGATGACCTCGCTCAATCCGGTGCTTACGGTGGGCGATCAGATCGGCGAGTCCGTGCGCAAGCACCAGGGACTCAGGGGCGCGGCGGAGCGCGAGCGCATCGTGGAGCTGCTGAACGCGGTGGGCATTCCCGAGCCGCGCCAGCGCATGGGGGAGTATCCCCATCAACTGTCCGGCGGCATGAAGCAGCGGGTCATGATCGCCATCGCCCTGGCCGGTGATCCGGACCTGCTCATCGCCGACGAGCCGACCACGGCCCTGGACGTCACCATACAGGCCCAGATCCTGCGCTTGCTGCGCGAGCTGCAGAAGAAGACCGGCATGGCGATTTTGCTCATCACCCACGACCTGGGGGTGGTGTCGGAGACGGCGGACCGGGTCGGCGTCATGTACGCCGGTCATTTGGTGGAGCTGGCCGAAAGGGGGCAATTCTTCCGCGAGCCCAAGCACCCCTATACCCAAAAGCTTTTCGAATCGCTGCCCACCATGGGCAAGCGCGACCAGCCCCTGGCGGTGATCCGCGGGTCGGTGCCGTCCCTGGCCCAGGAATTCCGTGCCTGCCGCTTTGTGGACCGCTGTCAGTTCGCCTGGCAGACCTGCCGCGACACCGCGCCGCGCTGGCTGGCGTCGGGGCGTGACAATGGTGTGCGCTGTCACCTGTGGGACCCGGCCATCTCGCACAAGCCGCGGGAGGCTGAGCAGGAGGCGCCGGCATCCCCCCGCCACGCGCCTGCAAGCGTACCGTCGACCGGCAGCCCGCTGTCAGTGCATGACCTGAAGGTATATTTCCCGGTGCACAAGGGCCTGTTCAGGCGCGTGGC
>CAYXAX010000089.1:0-10334 GCA_964463055.1 uncultured Gammaproteobacteria bacterium
GCGGCCCGGCGTCGCCGGGCCAGCAGGTCTGAATGGGCCAAGCGGACAGATCCACCTGCGCACCCTCCAGGACGTGTTCCTGGCAGGGGGCGCGGGTGACGGTTTTGGGCGCCATGTTGAGCACTTGCCGGTAGACCGGCAGTTTGTCCCAGGCATCCTTCAGACCCCGCGGCGGCTCCGGTTCCTTCAGCACCGCCAGCAGCTTGCCCACCTCCCGCAACGCCTCGACACTGTCCTCCCCCATGCCCATGGCCACCCGTTGCGGAGTACCGAACAGGTTGGCCAGCACCGGCACCCCCCGCCCCTTAGGGCGGGTGAACAGCAATGCCGGTCCCTGGGCACGCAGGGCGCGGTCGCAGATCTCGGTCATTTCCAGGTGGGGGTCGATCTCAGCGTCGATGCGCTTGAGTTCCCCGATATGCTCCAACTGTGTGATGAAGTCCCGCAGGTCTTTGTATTTCATTCTTGGTCATCCGCCGATGGGGCCTTGAACATAGCGGGAAACAGAAACAAACTCAACGGCATGCTTGATGTCCGGCGCATCCCGCCGGAACGCTAAGTACCGTTTCTGGCCGGATTGTAAGAGCGGCGAGCCTCCTCCGGAGCGGTCTCGGTCATCCTATCGAGAACAGGACGCGGGACATGCATATGGGCGCCATAATGCCATGTCGTCTCATGACGACAAGAAAAAAGACTGTCATTTCATTTCATTATGCAAATTCTCTGAAATAGTGTCGCCGCGAAACGACGTAAGCGCTTTGGCGGAATCCCGTCACATCCTCATTTCCACACATATCTATTTGATTGTTAATGACTAATTTATTCTGGCACAGTGGTTGCTTTCCTCCCGTCAGTCACAGCGGATTTTCTGTGCTACCCAAGCAAAAAAGGAGATACGATCATGAAAACCGCTCTTCTGTTTATCTCACTCTTTTCAGTGAGCGCCCTGGTCCAGGCAAATCAAGGCGCGGTGATTCAAACAGCGATCATGCAGCCACAACCGCCTTCCTTCGAAGACGTGGACACGAACAAGGACGGTGTCATCAGCAAGGACGAGGCGATCAAGGCCAAGGCCCTGAACAAAATGGACTTCACTGCGGCCGACAAGGATGGTAACGGATTGCTGAGCAAAAACGAGTATCAGCAGGCCGTGCAGAACAAGAGCACGTCCAAACCCCGTAAAGGCAGCTGAGTTTCCTCCCCGAGCAGCACCCTCGCTCCGGGGTTTAAAGGGCCGTCCAGGCAGTGTCACAGGACGTGGCCTGTCTGGATGGGCCCTCCCTCCTCGCCGCAGCGGCGGATGGGGTTGAAATTCGATGGCGCGCAGAAGCGCGCTTGATACGGCGCCTCAAACCACTCGATTGAGGTGAGTGTCGAGGCCAGGCGGCGGGCTCGAAGCGAACAAGAAGAATCAGAGTCATCATCTTCTAAGGAGCAGCCATGGATACTACGACAATTTTTAAGCGGCACGGAATCGGTCGCGTATCGTCGCTTTCCCGTGGATGCACAGTGCTGGGGGCGGCGGTTACAGCGATGTTATTCGGCGGTTGTTCAACGCAAACTCCACCGGCCCAGTTACACGAGGCGCCTGTCGCCAATAATATAGCGGCTGAGGCGTCACACGGTAAGCAAGCGCCGGCGGCCGGCGAGGCGGCGCAACCCGCAGAGACGCCGGAACCGGGCGAAAAGATGATTCACTTCCATTTCGACAGCAGTCTGGTGGACACAGACGAGCGAAATGTCGTGAAAAATCAAATTGATTACCTTGCGAACCATCCGCAGCTATCAGTTATCCTAGAAGGATACGCGGACGAACGCGGTTCCGATGACTATAATCTGAAGCTGGGCATGCAGCGGGCAGTGTCCGTCGCGTTCGTCCTGGAGCAGAACGGCATACCGAAAAACCGTATTCGGCTGGTCAGTTATGGTGAAGAAAAACCGTTGGCGACAGGCCATACCGAGACCGCGTGGCAGGCGAATCGGCGTGTGGAGATACACTATCTGCCCAGCTCCGAAATGGTCTCGACGCTGCCCGGCACGGTGGTCCAATAGGACCGCCGCGCGCCGTTTGGAGGTCAGCCCCCGGTCGCATCTCGATCGCAAAGTTTTCCCTAAAGTCTCCCCTCTAGGACCCCGGTCAATCCCACCCTCCTTTTTTGTTGACCGGGGCTTTTTTTTGCAGGCCGTTAATGCGGCCGCTCGTGCACGCCGGCATCAAGCATAACGTGTCTTTGTACCGGCCCAAATCCATACTGCGCCTGATCCTGGTAGGGTTCGTGGTGGTGACGGTACCGCTTATCCTGGCGCTGATTACCGCGGCGGTCTATGTGGATCGCCTCACCAAACACGGTCAGCGCAGTGTTGTTGACGCGGTCAACGCCACCCAGTCCAGTCTCATGTTGGTCGAACACGTCACCGCCATGGAACGCAACGCCCGGCAGTATCAGGTGCTGGGGGATCATGCCCTGCTGGATGTCTATACGTCACAGCACGGGCAGTTCCAGCGCGATGTCGCTGAACTCAGACGCGTTGACCTGTCCAGGCGACAGCACGAGATCCTGGATAAGCTGGCCTTTCAGGAGCAGAAAATCTACAACCAGGTCAACAGCGCGACGTCAACGTCAACCTCCGTCGCGGCGGCGATTGGGGAATTCTCATCACTCAATGCCCTTGCCCACGGTGTGTTGTCCGAGAGCAGCCATTTGATCAGTGAAAATGTCGGAGAGATTGAATCCCTGGCGACTCACGCCCAACAATTACTGATCTGGCAGACCCTTGCTCTGATCCCGGCCGTGCTGGTGTTTTCCGGGATTTTCATTGTCCTGATCATCCGACCTTTACGGCAGATCGAAAACAGTGTCAATCGTCTGGGGGACGGTCATTTCAACGAGGCCATAGAAGTCCGCGGCCCCCACGATCTGCAGGAACTGGGTAAGCGCCTGGAATGGATGCGCTGCCGCCTACTCGAGCTCGAGGCCCAGAAGATGATGTTTCTGCGGCACATCTCACATGAATTGAAAACGCCTTTGACTACTATCCGTGAAGGTACTGAGTTGCTCAACGATCAGGTGGTCGGCTCCCTGAACACGGAGCAGATGGAAATCGCTGAAATGCTTAAACAGAACAGCGTTCAGCTGCAGCGCCTGATCGAGGATCTGCTGAACTTCAGTTCATTGCAGACGACGACGCAGCTGATACATCGCGAACAGGTACAGTTGGATCGCCTGGTCAAGGATCAGATCCGTACCCATAAACTGGCGGCGAAATCAAAATCCGTTCGGATAGACGATGATCTCGTTTCTCTCGCCATCCCGGGCGATCGTGAAAAACTCAGGATAATAGTGGACAATCTGCTCTCCAACGCCATAAAGTACTCACCACTCGGCGGCCGGGTTAAAATTACCCTGCGCGAAGACGGCGACAAGGCCGTCGTGGACGTGCAAGACGAAGGCCCCGGTATCCTTCCCGAAGAGAGAGAAAAAGTCTTCGAGGCCTTCTATCAGGGGAAGGTGCCTGCCAGGGGCCATGTCAAGGGCAGTGGCCTGGGGCTTTTTATCATCCGGGAATTCATCAAATTACACCATGGGATCATTGAGCTTGTTAATGAACCGGTTGGTGCGCATTTTCGTATTTTGTTGCCGCGGCACCCGAGCGTGGCATAGGCGGGGCTTGATGAGGCGGACAATGGTGATGTATTCCATTGCCTTGACATCGGTGCTGGCGTTGGCAGGGTGCGCGACGCTATGGAGTCCGCACAAGACGCCCGTCCCCGCTTCGGTATCCGCCGATCAGGGAGAAATGCCCGATGATCTGGACAGGCTGATAGAGGAATCAAAGCGATTCAGCGGCTTGTCAGGACCTGAGCGCCAATTGGCGCTGGTTAGGGAAGAAAAGCGTTACCAGCAGCTTCAGACGCCTTATAATCTCATAAGGCTGGCCCTGTTGATGTCATTGGTTGACCCCGGCCGCAGTGATACCGCGCTCGTTGTCGACGGATTGCGCGAATATGTGCGCGGGCGTGGCGCGGATTCGCGTCCGGGCCGTCTGGCGGCTTTGGCCGCATACCTGTCCCAGGTGCTGGAGCAACACGGTCGCCTGCTGGAGGAGAACGACACTCTGCAAAAGAAGCTCAATGAGCTAAAGGCGATTGAGCAGAAACTCAATGACCAAAACAAACGCGACATGATACAAGTACCGCCATGATTCCCAGGACAAAGATACTGCTGGTTGATGACGACAACGATCTGCTCAAGCTGCTGTCGATACGGCTCGGCGCGGCGGGATACGATGTGAGCGCCGCCGACAGCGGTGAGAGCGCTCTCGGTCAGATGGGCAAGGTGCAGCCCCAAGTGCTGGTCTCCGATCTGCGCATGGAAGGGATGGACGGCATGACGTTGTTCGATATCGTACATGAGCGTCACCCCACCTTGCCGGTGATAATACTCACCGCCCACGGGACCATCCCCGAAGCGGTCGATGCCACCAAGCGCGGTGTATTTACCTTTCTTACCAAGCCGTTTGACAGCAAGGTGCTGCTGGAGTGCGTGGATAAGGCGTGCCGCCTCAGCGGTTCTCCCGGCGAGCCGACGTCCCTGGAGAACGAGTGGCGCAGTGAAATCATCAGTCGCAGCATGGTGATGGAAGAACTGCTCAAGCAGGCGCGCATGATCGCCGCTACGGATACCAGCGTGCTGATTCAGAGTGAAAGCGGGGCCGGTAAGGAATTGCTGGCGCGGGCGGTACACAGGGCCAGTCCGCGCAGCGACAAGGCCTTCATGGCGGTCAATTGCAGCGCCATCCCCGAGGCGTTGCTGGAGTCCGAGTTGTTCGGTCACATCAAGGGCTCGTTTACCGGTGCGACACGGGACCACAAGGGGCTGTTCCAGGCCGCCGAGGGCGGCACCGTTTTTCTCGACGAAATCGGTGACATGCCGCTGGCGCTGCAGGCAAAACTGCTGCGCGTACTGCAGGAAAAGGAAGTCCGTCCCGTCGGCTCGACCCACAGCATTCCCGTGAGCGTGAGGATCATCTCCGCCACGCACCGCAACCTGGAGGAACTGGTCAGGGACGGGCAATTCCGGGAGGACCTCTTTTATCGTCTCAATGTGGTGCAGATTGATATTCCGCCGCTGCGCGACAGGCCCGAGGATATTCCGTTACTGGCCAATCAGTTTCTCGCCAAGCTCAGCCAGCAAAATGACAAACCCGCGCGGGCGTTTTCCCCGGATGCCATGGAATGCCTGATTGCCGCCCCTTGGCCGGGAAATGTCAGGCAGTTGTTCAATGTGGTGGAGCAGACCGTGACGCTGTCGACCACGTCGGTCATCCCCGTCAGCCTGGTACAGAAGGCGCTGCGTCACAAGACCGGCACCCTGCCGTCCCTGGCGGCGGCCCGCCGGGACTTCGAGCGTGAATATCTGATTCGTCTGCTGCAGATGACCGACGGCAACATTACCCAGGCGGCAAGGTTCGCGCAGCGCAATCGCACCGAGCTGTATAAATTGCTGCGTCGTTATCACCTGGATCCGGGTACATTCAGAGGCGCCGTTAAGAGCGCCACTGGGTGATCCCGGTATTTTCCTGATCACACGCCGCTGGTTGATGCCTGTCATCACTTGCGGGTAGTCCGCTCGGCGTATCAGCCGGCGCAGCAGGGAAGGTGTGTGATATCGCGGTAAAAAGACTGGGCGCACAGCTTTAACCCCTCGCTCATGGTCAGATAGGGGTAGAGCTGTTCACCCAGATCGCGCACGGTCAACTTATGCTGTATCGCCAGCCCGACGCCGTGAATGAGTTCGCCCGCAGTGGGCGTCAGTAACTGCGCCCCTAATATCCTGCCGCTGTTTTTATCCGCGACGAGCTTTATAAAGCCGCGGGTGTCGAGGTTTGCCACGGCGCGTGGTACATGTTCCAGGCCCAGGGTGCGGCTGTGTGCCGCCAGCCCATGGCGTTTGGCTTGAGTCTCCGTCATGCCGATGACCGCCACCTGGGGGTCGGTGAAGATCACCGTGGGGATCAGCGTCGGGTCCAGGGTGGCGCGCCCGCCCAGCATGTTGGCAGCGGCGCGGGTACCTGCGGCGGCTGCCACATAGACGAGCTGCGGCATGTCGGTGCAATCACCGGCTGCATATATATCGGCTACGTTGGTACGCATGGAGCGATCGATTTTGATCGCACCGCGGTTGTCGATTCCCACACCCGCCTTTTCAAGATCAAGTAAACGGGTATTGGGTTCGCAGCCGGTGGCGATCAGTAAGGCGTCACCGCGCAGGTCACCCTTGTTCAGCTTGACGGAGAATATGCCTCTGCTAAATCGTGTCGCCACCGGGACCGAGTCGGTGATGATCGACATGCCTTCATTTTCCAGAATCTCCCGCAGGGCCGTGCCAATGGCGGGGTCATGACGCGACAGCAGGGTACTGCGCGCGATCAGCGTCACGTTTGCCCCGAGCCGTTGGAAGGCCTGACCCAGTTCCACGGCGACGGCCGATCCACCGATAATCATGAGGTGGTTGGGCAGGCGCTGCGCCAGCAATGCGTCCTGCGAGGTCCAGTAGGGGATCTCAGCCAGTCCCGCAATATCCGGGATATGGGGATAGGCGCCGGTGGCGATGAGTATGCGGTCCGCATCGATGTGTTGTGTCTCTCCTTGGGTGTCCACGACCAGTGTGCGCCGGTCGTGAAAGCGTGCTGTCCCGCCCATCAGGCTGATGTTCTCATTGCCTTTGAGAACCGCCTCATAATTTCTGTAACGCAGTTCCTCAATAAGCCCTTGTCGTTGAGCGACATGTTTTGCAAGATTGACCGATGGCCGATGTCTTTCAATTCCCTGAAACGGATGCGATGCCGGCTGCCGCACCATCTCCGCGGCCCTTATCATCATCTTGGAAGGCAGGCAGCCGCTGTTAAAGCACGCGCCTCCCAGCATGCCGGCATTGATGAGAGTGACCTGGGCGTTCTGTTCCGCGGCATGCAGTGCCCCGGCGAATGCGGCGGCACCGCCGCCAATAACTGCAACCTTCATATCATCCCCTGACAATGCAACACGGATACAACTTTGCCGCTAACCCTGTTATCCTTTCCAGCAGCCAAACTTCGAAATGCTACACCCTGTACCGTGATACAGAGTCAAGACATGGTTACGGTTGGGTGCAAGATTGTCTTTCTGGAGGTGCCGCCCACGATCGATGCCTCTGGGATTGATCAGAATCAACGGAATGGATTCTTTGGGGGGCATGGATGCTATGCAGAAGTTGACAATCGGACGTCTCGCCCGCGCCGCCGGGGTCAGTGTGGAGACGATTCGCTATTACGAGCGGCTCGGCCTGTTGAGTCAACCCAGGCGACCGGTCTCCGGATACCGCACCTACAACGATGATCACCTGAGGCGTTTGCAGTTCATCAAACGCGCCCAGGGCCTGGGGTTCACCCTGGATGAGATCAGGGAACTGCTGCATCTTCGAGTCACGACTTCGGAGGCATGTCAGCGGGTACAGAACAAGACCGTGGAGAAAATCCGGTTGGTGCGCGAAAAGCAGGCCCAACTGCGCCTGATGGAGAGACAGTTGAAAATGCTGTTGCGTGCCTGTGAGGCCCAGGAACCCATGCGTCACTGCCCGTTGCTGGAATCGCTGTGGGAGACGGATTGATACGCGGCCGCGGCCGCGAGGTATGAGCGATGCCCGGATTCTGGTCCCGTAATATTCAGCTATAATAAGCCGGATATTTACACGGGGTTCTTTATGGACGCTTCCACAGTGACCGCGCCGTTGGCCTTTGTCGCCGGCGCCTTGTCGTTCCTCTCTCCGTGCGTGCTGCCGCTGGTCCCGGTGTATCTGGGCTATCTGTCCGGCAGTACCGTCACCGATGAGGAGCAGCCGAACCGCTGGCACGTGTTCAGTCACGCATTGTTCTTCGTGGGTGGATTTACCCTGGTCTTTACCCTGTTGTTCGGCCTGCCGGCCACCTTCGTGGGCGGCGCCATGATTGCATACAGCAGCTGGATCGCCAGGCTCGGAGGCGTCCTGGTGATCTTGTTCGGACTGCACACCCTGGGTGTGGTCAGCATCCCGTTTCTGAACATGACCAAGCAGGTGCAGGTCGGCCACGGCCTGACGCCCAGCTATATCCGCTCCGGGTTGATCGGCATCGCATTTGCCGCCGGCTGGACACCGTGTATCGGACCATTGCTGGGCGCGGTCATGTCCATGGCCTTGACTCAGCCGTCCCAGGGCGTGGTCTACACCCTGATCTATGCCATGGGGCTGGCGCTGCCGTTTCTCGTCACCGCATTGCTGCTGACCCGGGCGACCGGGTTTCTCAAGCGCATCAATAAGCGCGCTCACGTGGTACAGAAGATCAGCGGCGTGTTTCTCATCGCTGTCGGTGCGTTGCTGTTGTCCGGCAATTTTTCATCACTGAATACCCTGTTTATCCAGCTGACCCCCGATTGGCTGGTAAATCATCTTTAGGCCGTAAGATCACGCATGCAGGGAAGCGGGCAAAAAGGCGCCGCCGGGTGCTCCGCGGCGCCTTATTATCCATGGGTGTGGGCTATAATCCCGTTGAACTCCAAGCTTTATGGACTGTGCGGTAAGGAGTGCGGCGGGTGAAGGGAAAATCATTTTTACTCAACATCATATGTGCAGTGACGGTGGCCGGCTGCGCCTCCCTGTGGGATCCCGCCGTACACGGGGTCTCCGTGGAGACCCATGCCCCGAAGCGGGTGCGGGTGACGGACGTCACCCTGTATCGCATGGATCAGGGACTGTTGCTTATGGGCGAGGTGGGTGTACGCTCCCTGGCAACGCAATTGAAGGGCTACGTCGAGGTACAGGTGGTCGGGGCGGATGGCAATGTGGTGATGACGCGCCGGCCGGACCACTATATGCACAGTGAGATGCACGATGAGACGGATCAGCGTTACACGTTTTCATTGCAGCTGCCGGTATTACCGGAGAAGGGCAGCGCTATCCGCGTGACGTATCATACGGATAAACCCGGCAAGTAAGCATCACGGCATATACGGAGGAAACGAGGTATGAATCGCGTTTGCCGCATGAGCGCCCAATACAAGCGCCTTGGTGCAAAGTGCGCACTGACCCTGGTGTCCGCCGCGCTGGCGGCGTGCGCCACGCTGTGGGACCCTGCCGAACACGGTGTATCGCTGAAAGCGACCGGGACGGACAACGCGAGAATCACCCACATGGATGTATTCCGGGAGAAGCACGGCCTGCGTGTGGTCGGGGAGGTGGATATCGACACCAAGGCCCCCATGCTGATGGAGATACCGGGTCGCGTGGACGTGTCGATAGAGGCGCCCGCCGGCCGGACCCAAGCGACGTACAGGCCCGATGCCTACCGCCACATACACGACCACGAAGTCACTTATCAGCGCTTTTCATTTTCCGTGGCCATCCCCGGCTTCCCGCCCAGGGGCAGTGTGATTCACCTGATTTATCACGAGGGTGGCGGCACGCAGATGCCTGGCATGTAAGGCCATGCATCTGCGCATCGTTATATATCGAATTCGGCGACGACGGGGGCATGGTCCGATGGCCGTTCCCAGCCCCGCGGGGTCTTGTCAATAATGCACTTCGTGCAGCGTTCGCTCAGGCCATTGCTGGCCAGGATGTGATCGATACGCAGTCCATGGTTGCGCCGGAAGCCCTGCATGCGATAGTCCCACCAGCTGAACTGCTTCTCCGGCTGCTCAAAGCGGCGAAATACATCCGTCAGCCCGGCCTGCAGCAGCGTTTTAAAGGCGTGCCGCTCCGGTTCGCTGAACAACACCTGACCTTCCCATAATGCCGGGTCGTGAACGTCACGCGCCTCCGGTGCGATGTTGATATCACCCACCACCACCAGGCGGGGGTGGTGTTTTAGCTGTAACTTGACATGGTGCGTGAGCTTTTTCAGCCAATCCAGCTTGTAGTCATACTCGGGTGCCGTGACGGCTTTGCCGTTGGGCACATAGATATTGACCACGCGGATGCCGCCGACGGTGGTGTCGAGGATGCGCCGTTGGTGGTCATCGAGGCCCGGGATATCGGTGATGACGTCATGGGGTTCCGCCCGACTGAGTACGGCCACGCCGTTGTAGGTCTTTTGTCCGCTGTATGCGGCGTGATAGCCCAGGGCGCGTATCTCATCCACCGGAAACTTGTCATCGGTCACCTTGGTCTCCTGCAAGGCGAGGATGTCGGGGTTGTTGTCCGAAATCCACTGTTGTATATGCTCCATGCGTACGCGCAGAGAATTTACATTCCAGGTGGCGATCTTCATAAACGTGTCGGTAGGTCAGGTTGGGTTAATATATCGGGGTATCAGAATGG
>CAYXAX010000090.1:0-10303 GCA_964463055.1 uncultured Gammaproteobacteria bacterium
GGCCTGGGCTTCAGCATGAAGTGGAACATGGGTTGGATGCATGACACCCTGGAGTACATTACCAAGGACCCCATTCACCGCCATTACCACCACGATCAGCTCACATTCAGCATGATCTATGCCTTCACCGAGAACTTCGTGCTGCCGTTTTCCCACGATGAGGTAGTACACGGCAAGAGCGCCATGCTGAGCAAGATGCCGGGTGACGAGTGGCAGCAGTTCGCCAACCTGCGCCTGCTCTATACCTATATGTTCACGCACCCGGGCAAGAAACTGCTGTTCATGGGCAGCGAGTTTGGCCAGCGCAGTGAATGGAACTTCGATACGTCACTGGAGTGGTATGTCCTGCAATACGAACTCCATCACGGCGTGCAAAAACTGGTGGCCGATCTCAACGCGCTGTACCGTGACAATCCGGCGCTGCATTATCACGACTTCGAACCTCAGGGCTTTGAGTGGATCGACTGTCATGACGCACCCCAGTCCATCCTCAGCTATCTGCGCCGCAGCGATGGGCAGACCCTGATCATGGTGATCAATTTCACCCCGGTGGTACGCCTGGATTACCGCATCGGCGTACCCTACGCCGGCGGCTACCAGGAAGTCTTCAACTCCGATTCCGCCTATTACGGCGGCAGCAACGCGGGCAACTCGGGTTATCTCGAGTCACGCCCGGAACCGTGGATGAACCGGCCCCACTCGCTGATTATCACCCTTCCACCGCTGGCGGTGGTGGTGCTGAAGGCGCCATAAAAACTATCGCAGGTCGCAGGTCGCAGGTCGCAGGTCGACAAGATGCTACAACTTCTCTGACATGTTTTTCTCCCTCTCACTCCCAGGGAGAGGGCCGGGGTGAGGGGAAGTGATAGAGACTGCAATCACTTTTTTGATCGCCCTCATCCTAACCTTCTCCCTGTGAGGGAAGAGCGAAGCGAAGGGGGCAGGGATCAAATACCTCTGACCAATTTTCTTTTCCCCTCTTCCGTGGGGAGAAAAAAAGAGGACAGAACGCTTCTTTGACTTGTGACCTGAGACTTTTATATAAGCCAAAACAAGCCTCCCAACCCCAGCGGCCACAGCCACTGCATCAACGGCGGGTGACGCTGGGGCGGCAGTTCGATGGTCTCGCACGTGGCCCGCTGCGCCTCATCGACGGTCAGCGACACCAGGGAGGCGGCGGCACGGCCGATGCGCTCCAGTGCACCCTCCCCCTCGTGCCGGGCCGGCAAGGCCGCCTGGACCATGGGCTGGAGCTTGGGAACCGTCTCCAGCACCAAGGCGATACGCAGCGCCAGAACGTCGTGAAACCGTCCGGGCAGGGGCAGCGGGCGTACCAGCCAGCGTATACCCGATATCAATCCATTCCGGGGTGTCGTTTGCAGCAGCAGGGTAACACCGAAAACAAACAGGGCCAGAGCCGACCCCCGGGTCAACCCCAGCTGCACGCCCTCCAAGGTGGGCAGCCAAGCCTCATAGCGAAGCGGCACACCGGGCCACACCGGCGTGCCCGGCGTGAACCAAAAATAAATGATACATATGGAGAGAAAGAACCACCGCATGCGCCGCAGCATCTTCAGGGCGGCGCCCAAGTGGGCCTGTTCCAGCACCACATAGAGCAAAGCCAGAATCAGGCCGGCTGCGGCAAGGTCCATCGGGCGGCCCATGGCCAGATATGCGCCCAATACCAGAAAGCTGATAATTCGAACGGCGGGATGCAAATCAATGGACGTCACGTTTGCGACGCCTCACCAATGCTTAGTACTCATGGCAACGGAATGCGCGCGGCGCCAACCGGCCGCGGTTTGCTCACGCCTCGAGCTGCTGCAGTAAACCCTGGGCCTCCTGCTTCTGCTCATCGTCACCCAGATCGACCACTTCCTTGAGGATATCCTTGGCCCCGTCCTGATCGCCCATCTCGATAAAGGCCTTTGCCAAATCCAGCTTGGTGCCGACCTCCTCATGACCGCCCGAGCCGTCATGACCTTCGTCACCGCTGTCCAGCCCTTCAAAGAAATCATCCAGATCCTTATCCTTGGTTGCAAGACTGCCCAGGTCAAAATTGAAGTCGAGCTTGCCAGAGCCGGGGCCGTCATCGCCCTCATCGGTTTCCGTCTGCCCCGACAAATCACCGGTGGCATCACCCTCGGCAACCACGTCGACGCCGTCTTCATCTTTGTGGCCTTCAATGAAGACCAGCCCGCCGTCATCGTCAGATAATTCCACGTCATCCAGGCCATCCGCGGTATCCAACGTCAAACCGTCATCCGGCCCGTCGCTGGGTGTTTCATCGCTGGACGCCACAACAGGCTGTGCCTGCGCATCGGATTGTTCGCCGTCACTCACCATGCTATCAAAATCAATCTCGTTACCCGTCTTGAACGGTTCGGCTTCCTCCTGATTATCGGAAGCGGAGGCCTGGTCAGGCAGCACCTTATCCAGCCCCGGCTCAAAATCGATGGCGAGATTTTCATCCTGCTGCTCGGCTTCGTCCTCATCCAGCACCGCGTCCCCGGACTCAGTCACGGGCTCGTCGGCCTGTTGTTCCGTCTCGAGAAACGTGAGTTCCTCCTCGGTCCCTGCAAGGTCGATTTCCGCCGTCGCATCGGGATCGTCACCGTCTGAGGCGGCGCCGCCGGCATCATCCATGGCCAGCGTATCGACGTCCATACTAAATTCCGAGCCCTCATCGCCCTCGGCCGGAGCGGACGTGCCGGCCCCAGCCTGCGCCACAGCATTTGCGGCATCGTCCATGTCACTGGTAAACAAGGGATGCTCGGGCGAGACCTCGCGGCCCATGGAGACCACTTTTTGCCACAACGGGTTATCGCGGCCGTCGAATTCGTTATAGAAGTTCTCCGCCTCGGCGGTGAATGCGTCGCTGTTCTCCGCCGCGGCATGCACCTCGAGCAACTTCAGGCGCAATTCCTGACGTTTGGGCTCCTGGTCGATGGCCCCCTTGAGCAGTTCCTCGGCCTGCGCATAACGGCGATAGGCCATGTAGACATCGGCCTCAGCCAGGGGATCGATCTCATTGACCTCGGCCTCCAGAAGATCCCCGCCGGTGGGTGAATACTCCTCGGTGCGGACGGTTTTCTCGTCGCTTTCTTGCGCTTCAGCCGTCGCAGCAGCGGTTTCTTCCGCCATCAGTGCCTCGGACTTCATCTTGCGTCGGCGAATCGCCAGCCAGCCCAATGCTCCCAGCAGCAATACCACCGCGCCACCCACGCCCATGATCTTGGGATCGGACAACAGTCCACCGCTTTGCTGGGGTTTGGGCGCGGCATGAACCGGGGGTTTCACCACCGTGGGCGGTGGCGGACCGGCGGGCTTGGCCTGTTGTTGAACCGGCTGGGTCGGCTGGGCTGTCGTGGCAGCCTGATTTTGGGGCGCCGCGGTCTGAGCCATTGCGGCGCCATTCTGAGTCTGGCCGAGTTTATTCTGCAGCACGGCCAGGGTATCGTCCTTCAACGCCAGCAGGCGCTGCATGGACTGAACCTGATCGCTGAGTTCACTGATGCGGGAACGCAGTGACGCATTTTCCTGCTTCTGGGCCTCGTTGGCCTCCAGGGCCGTGGCCAGACGGTCTTGCGTGGATTTGCCGTCACCGGCGGTGGTGCCGCTGGTACCGCCCGCCGCCGTCTGACCCGCGTCCGGCGGAAGCAGCTTCAGGCGTGCCTGTTGTTCGCTTGGGGCGGGCGCGGCTGTCCCGGCACTGCCCGCGGCCTCAGACGCCGGTTTCGCCGGCGCCGCATTGTTTGCTGCCGCACCGGCGGCGGGGAGCTTGCCAGCCTTCATATCCTGCCACTGCTGGTACTGATGCTTCACCTCGCGGATGGCCTGTGCCTCATCCACCTGGTTGATCAATGCCAGATCCGGAAGACGCAGCACATAACCCGCCTTGAGGGTATTCACATTGTCATTATAGAAGGCATCGGGATTGTTCTTGACCAGAGCCAGCATGACCTGTTGAACCGACACCGATCCATTGGGACGTACAGTTTTGGCAATGGACCACAGGGTGTCGGTACGCTGGGTGGGTCCATAGGCGTCATGGGTCAGCTTCGCATCTATGGACCGGGTGGGAATGCCCGCCGCTGCCGCCTCCGGAACAGCACCAGCCTCGCCGGCAACCGGCGCCGGCGCTGCCGCCTGGGTGGCTGTCTCGGCAGGGACAGTCGTCGTTGCACTGACCGCCGGTTGTATCGGCGGCGCGGACTCCGGCGTGGTCACCGGGGGGTCCAGCAGCACTGTATACTCACGCAGCAGGCGCCCATTGGGCCAAGTTACCTGCAGGATGAAATCCAGAAAAGGCTCTTTGATGGGTTGCTGGGAGGTCACTTGTATGACCGGACGCCCGTCGGCACCCTTGACCACCTTGAAGCTGAGTTGGTCCAGTACGTCGCGGCGCTCTATGCCCGCCCGTTCGAAGGCATCATTGGGCGCCAGACCGATCTTGGTGTCGTCCAGTTCGCCAGCCTGAGCCGGCAGGAGACCGATCTGCGCCTTGAGGGGCTGATTCAGGTAAGAACTGAGCTTGATATCGCCCAGTCCCAGGGCACCGGCGCGGTACGGCGCCAGCAGCGTCAGCAGTAGCAGGGTGAAAATCCCAATGACTGTGCGTCTCATTACCTTCCCTTAACCTCGTCTTCCATCGTGCCGGCAGACCTTCGGCCACACCGGGTAGTTTACGGATTATGTTATAGGGCTACCCGTCACTGTATAAACGATATCACCTGGACGGCCAATCGCCTACCCGGCATTCATTTACCGGATCCTCACTGTAAATAGTCCTTGGCCAGGATTTCAGCAATCTGAATACTGTTCAAGGCCGCACCTTTGCGTACATTATCGGCGACAACCCATAGATCTAAACCCCTTGGGTGGGAGATATCCTCCCGAATCCGACCCACAAACACCGCATCGTGGTGGGCGGACTCCGTCACCGCCGTGGGGTACCCACCGGGCTGGCGGGTATCCAAAACCACGACGCCCGGGGCCTTTTCAAGCAATTCCCGTGCCTGATCCGCACTCAACTTGCGCTTCAATTCAATATGAACGGCCTCTGAGTGGCCGTAGAAAACCGGCACCCGCGCCGCGGTGGGATTGACCAGGAGGCTGTCGTCCTCGAGGATTTTGCGCGTCTCCCACACCATCTTCATTTCTTCCTTGGTATAGCCGTTGTCCTGAAACACATCGATGTGGGGCAGCACGTTGAAGGCGATCTGCTTGGGATAGACCTCACAGGTCACGGGCTTGCCGTTGAGCAGCGCGGCGGTCTGGCCGGCCAGTTCCTCCATGGCGGGCTTTCCCGTCCCGGACACGGCCTGATAGGTACACACGTTGATGCGCTCGATGCCGGCCGCGTCGTAGAGCGGCTTCAGGGCCACCACCATCTGTATGGTGGAGCAGTTGGGATTGGCGATGATATTGCGCCGTGTATACCCGGCGATGGCGTGGGGATTCACCTCCGGCACCACCAGGGGAATGTCGTCGTCGTAACGAAACTGGGAGGTGTTGTCGATGACCACGCACCCGGCCGCCGCCGCCTTGGGGGCGTAAATCTCGGACACGGAAGCCCCCGCGGAGAACAGCCCGATCTGTACCCGGGAAAAATCAAACGCCGCCGCGTCCTCGACGCGCAGGGTATCGCCGCGGAATGTCACCGTGCTGCCGGCGGAGCGCTCACTGGCGAGGGGGTAGAGCCGACCCACCGGAAATTTTCGCTCTTCCAGAAGCGATAACATCGCCTCGCCTACGGCGCCCGTGGCCCCCAATACGGCCACATCGAATTGTTTACTCATGACTTCGATCCGCTAAATTAATGGCTTATTGTGGTGGTTTCTGTAACTCTAATATAATTCAATAACAGTTATTTAAATAAATAACCTCGAGTGATTTCAAGCTTTGAGGGCCGTGACGACCGCCTCTCCCATTTCCGCTGTCCCCACCTTGCGTGTCCCCTCTCGGTAGATATCGGCGGTGCGCAGCCCGTGGGCCAGCACATCACCCACCGCCGCCTCCACCCGGTCCGCGAGGGCCGGCTGGCCCAGTGAATAGCGCAGCATCATGGCCGCGGACAGGATGGTGGCCAGGGGGTTGGCGATGCCCTTGCCGGCGATGTCCGGAGCCGACCCGTGAATGGGCTCGTACATGCCCTTGCCGCCGGCATCCAGGGAGGCCGAGGGCAGCATGCCGATGGACCCCGTCAACATGGCGGCACAATCCGACAGGATATCGCCAAACATATTGGTGGTCACCATCACGTCGAACTGTTTCGGCGCACACACCAACTGCATGGCCGCGTTGTCCACGTACATATGGGACAGGCTCACCTCGGGATAGTCGCGGGCCGCGTCGGTAACCACCTCGCGCCACAGGGCGGTACACTCCAGGACATTGGCCTTGTCCACCGAACACACCCGCCGCTCGCGCTGCATGGCGGTATCGAAGGCCACCTTGGCGATGCGCCGGATCTCTGACTCCGTATAGACCAGGGTGTTGACACCGACCCGCTCGCCGCTGTCCAGCCTGCGCACCCCACGGGGCTCGCCGAAATAGATGCCGCCGGTAAGTTCGCGCACGATCATGAGGTCCAGACCCGCCACCACCTCGGGCTTGAGGCTGGATGCGTCGGCCAATTGGGGATAGAGGATGGCCGGGCGCAGGTTGGCGAACAGGCCCAGGCCGGCGCGCAGACCCAGCAGCCCCTTCTCAGGGCGCAGGGACATGTCCAGGCCGTCCCATTTATAGCCGCCCACCGCCCCCAGCAGCACGGCATCGGCCGCCTTGGCCAGCGCCAGTGTCGGCTCGGGCAGTGGCGTGCCGTGGACGTCGTAGGCGCCGCCGCCGATGAGGGCCGGTTCCATCTCCAGGTCCAGGCCGTGGGTGTGATTCAGAAATGACAGCACCTTGACCGCCTCGGCGACGACTTCCGGTCCGATGCCGTCTCCGGGCAGGATGAGAATTTTGGTTGCCACGAACGCGCCCTCAGATCTGATTAAACAGCCACGGCGCGCGGCGCCGATAGGCCTTTTCGAAGTCTTGAATCTTGTCCTGATGCTGCAGTGTCAGCGCGATATCGTCCAGCCCGTTCAACAGGCGGTGCTTGCGAAAGGCGTCGATATCGAACTTAAAGGCCCGGCCCCCGGGGGTGCGTACCTCCTGGCTGTCCAGGTCGATAGTCAGACTATAGCCCGGCGTCGCGAATACCGCCTCGAACAGGCCCTGTACCGCGGCGGCGTCCAGGACGATGGGCAGCAGACCGTTCTTGAAACAGTTGTTGTAAAAGATATCGGCAAAGCTCGGCGCGATGACGGCGCGAAACCCGTCGTCGAGCATTGCCCACACGGCGTGCTCGCGGGAGGAACCGCAGCCGAAGTTGGTCCGCGCCAGGAGAATTCGTGCCCCTTGGTAACGGGGTTGATTGAGCACGAAGTCCGGGTTGCGGGGACGCTTGCCGTGGTCCATGCCGGGCTCGCCGTGATCGAGGTAGCGCCATTCGTCGAACAGGTTGGGACCGAACCCGGTACGCTGGATGGACTTCAGGTACTGTTTCGGGATGATGGCATCGGTGTCCACGTTGGAGCGGTCCAGTGGTGCAACCACGCTGTTCAACGTTGTAAACGGCTCCATCAACTTGCCTCCCCGCGGTTGTCTGTCAACGTCCGGGCATCGACGAAATGCCCCGCCACCGCGGCGGCGGCGGCCATCGCCGGACTCACCAGGTGGGTGCGCCCGCCGGGGCCCTGACGGCCCTCGAAGTTGCGGTTGGAGGTGGACGCGCAGCGCTCCCCCGGCGACAGCCGGTCGGCATTCATGCCCAGGCACATGGAACAGCCCGGGTCGCGCCACTCGAATCCAGCCTCCAGAAATATCCGGTCCAGACCCTCCGCCTCGGCCTGCTGCTTCACCAGCCCCGAGCCGGGCACCACCATGGCCAGCTTGATGTTGCTCGCCAGTTGGTGGCCGCGCACCACCCGTGCCGCCGCGCGCAGGTCTTCCAGACGGGCATTGGTGCATGAACCGATGAACACCTTGTCCACCGCGATGTCGGTAATGGGTGTGCCGGCCTGCAGCCCCATATAACTCAGCGCCCGCTGCATGCCTTCGCGGCGCACCGGATCGGCCTCGCTGTCCGGGTCGGGGACCCGGCCATCCACGGGGACCACCATCTCCGGGGAGGTGCCCCAGGTCACCAGGGGCTTGATACCGGCAGCGTCGATGTGCACCTCCTTGTCGAACACCGCATCGGAGTCGCTGTGCAGGTCGGCCCACGCCGCCACGGCCTGCTCCCATTGCTCCCCCGCGGGGGCATAGGGGCGCCCTCGTACGTAATCCACGGTAACGGCGTCGGCGGCGATCAGCCCGCCCCGCGCGCCCGCCTCGATGGACATGTTGCATACGGTCATGCGCCCCTCCATGGACAGGGCGCGAATAGCCGAGCCTGCGTACTCGATGACGTAGCCGGTGCCGCCGGCGGTGCCGATTTCGCCGATGATGGCCAGGGCGATGTCCTTGGCGGTGACGCCGGGACCGGCCGCGCCGTCCACCGTCACGCGCATGGCGCGGGACTTGCTCTGCAGCAGGCACTGGGTGGCCAGCGCGTGTTCCACCTCGGAAGTGCCGATGCCGAAAGCCAGCGCGGCGAAGGCGCCATGGGTGGAGGTGTGCGAATCGCCGCACACCAGGGTCATGCCCGGCAGGGTAAGACCCTGCTCCGGCCCGATGATGTGCACGATGCCCTGGCGCCGGTCATTCATGTCGAACAGGGTGATGCCGAACTCCGCGCAGTTGTGCGCCAAGGCCTCCACCTGGATCCTGGACACCGGGTCGGTGATGCCCCGGGCACGGTCCGTGGTGGGGACGTTGTGGTCGGGCACGGCGATATTGGCCGCGGCGCGCCACGGTCTGCGGCCGGCCAGGCGCAGGCCCTCGAAGGCCTGGGGAGAGGTCACTTCATGGAGCAGATGGCGATCTATATACAGCAGGCACAGGCCGTCATCGTCACGCTCCACCACGTGGGCGTCCCAGATCTTGTCATACAGTGTCTTGCCCGCCATACGCGCCGCGCCGCCCCGCTCTTGTTCCGCAACCTTCTGAATATTAAATTTTTAACTTACACTATCTTAACATTAGACCATAACCACGGATGAAATTTTACCCCGGCCATGAAACAGATCCGCGCTTGCTTGCCACCCCCCCGCCCCCGTGAGAAGATGCCGGGCAAGGCTGTTTTCACACCAACAAACGTCTGACACCCATGACCGCGACGCTTATCGACGGCAAGTCCGTTGCAGACACTATTCGCCGACAGATCAAGAACGCGGTGGACAAGCGCCTGGAACTGGGCCTGCGCCCGCCGGGACTGGCGGTGGTCCTGGTGGGACAGGACCCGGCATCGGTCATCTATGTAAACAGCAAGCGCAAGGCCTGCCAGGCGGCAGGTATGCTGTCACGCTCCTACGACCTGCCCGCGGATGTCGCCCAAGCGGAATTGCTGGCGTTGATCGAGGAACTCAACGCCGACGCCGCCATCGACGGCATCCTGGTGCAACTGCCTCTGCCCGCCCACATCGACCCGGAGGCGGTGATCGAGACCATCGCGCCGGACAAGGACGTGGACGGCTTTCACCCCTATAACATCGGGCGCCTGGCCCTGCGCATGCCGCTGTTCCGCCCGTGCACCCCCTACGGCGTCATGGCCCTGCTGGAGAGCACCGGGGAACCCGTGCGCGGCAAGGACGCGGTAGTCATCGGCGCGTCCAACGTGGTGGGCCGGCCCATGACCCTGGAACTGCTGCTGGCCGGGGCCACCGTCACCACCTGTCACCGCTTCACCCGCGACCTGGCGGGACAGGCGCAGCGCGCCGACATCCTGGTGTCCGCCACCGGCAGGATCGGACTGGTCAAGGGTGACTGGATCAAGCCCGGCGCCACCGTCATCGACGTGGGCATCAGCCGCGGCGCCGACGGCAAGATCCGCGGCGACGTGGAATTCGAGGCCGCCGCGCAGCGCGCCGGCTGGATCACACCGGTGCCGGGGGGCGTGGGGCCTATGACGGTGACCATGCTGCTGAAGAACACGCTGTTCGCGGCGGAGGAACTGCACAAGAATTGAAGAAGTGTTTCCCGGGTAAGACCGTCGTCACCCGGGCGATAATGACTATTCCCTGCGCCAGGTTGTGCCCTTGGCGCCGTCTTCCAAAATGATCCCCTTGGCCTTGAGTTCGTCGCGGATGCGGTCTGACTCGGCCCAGTTTTTTTCCTTGCGGGCCCGTTCGCGCGCAGTGATTAAACGCCTGAT
>CAYXAX010000091.1:0-10302 GCA_964463055.1 uncultured Gammaproteobacteria bacterium
GGGTAGCGGGTTTCGAGTCACCCTCGCCCTCCCCGGGAGAGGGCCGGGGTGAGGGGGGGGTGATAGATGTCTTCCTTCGCAATTACCTTCATGACCTATTGATCCCCCTCATCCTAACGGCTTCGCCCCCCCTCGCTTCGCTCTTCCCTGAAAGGGAGAAGGAATCAAACGCGCGCGCCGTATGTCCCTGTCCCACACCCTCTCCCTCGCAGGGAGAGGGCCGGGGTGAGGGGGAGTGATAGATATTTTCCTATGCAAATACGACCGACCGAGTCCGTGTTTGCTACCGCATTCTTCGTTTTGCCATTCCATCCCGAACGGCCCTGATGAGATCGTTCGCCAAAGTGCAAAGATACACAATGCATTGGTCTTGCTCGGCGCACTCTACGCCTCCGTGAACATGCCTCCCATTGCCGTAAATATCACCGCCTTGGCATCGCAAACTATGTCCCCCGAATGTATGTCCTTGAATTAATGATACCCGCCGCCCCGGCCGATATTTCCCCTTAGTCGGTCGCGACTAGGCCTTTGGATTTCAACGAGATATGGGATATGACCGGCGCCGGATGCGGGCAGATGCGGGTGTCGCGGGCGGTGACGGGGAGGGAATGAGGTGGCGTCCGAACCGGATACCGATCCCAGGACATTGATTGAGCGCTATTGCCGCAGCGGCGACAAGCAGGCGTTCAGCCAATTCTATCGCCGTTATTCGTCTCCCCTATGGCGCTACCTCCGCGCCCGGGGCGTGGACGGGGACACGGCTTATGACCTGTTGTCCGAGGCCTTCATGCGTTTTATCCAGACAGCGTGCAAGGATACCTCCGCGCCGGTGGCGCTGCTGTACCGCATCGCCATCAACCTGCACATCGACCACTACCGCCGCGGCAGGCGTGCCCAGGCGTTTGTGGACGAAGTCCAGATGGCGTGCGATGACCAGGGGTATCCGGCACCGTCGGAAGACCAGGTCCAAATGCGTCGTCTCCTCAAAAACCTCTCAACGGGCGAACAAAATCTGATGCTGCTGCGTTATTGGGTAGGAATGACCCACAAGGAGGTGGCCCAGGTGCTTCAGGTTCCAGAAGGGACGGTTCGCCGCCAGTGCGCCGCCACGCTCAGAAAGCTGGCCGCCCGCTGGGCGCAGGCGGAGCAGGAGCAACATGAGCCGGAGCCGGCCCATTGACTTTAGGTTTATAGGCAATTCGGCGCGGGACTTATGCAGTCGCGGCCGCGCCAAGTTATCAGAGATACCGGGATGTCCATGACTCGTCACTTGCTTCGCCCCATCAACGCCGGCCGCCGTCCCGGTCGATGCCTGTTGCTGTTACTGACCATGTTGTTGGGGGTGATGAATGTCACTGAGTCCCGGGCCGCCACCCCGACGTTTACCAAGGCCAAGATCTGTTCGGATATCACCAATTCGCCTGATATCAGCGTGGTCGATTTCAACGGCGACGGGAAGCTGGACGTCCTGGTGGGTGGCATGGATTACATCGCTCTGTGCGTCAATGGGGGCGGGGGGGCTTTCAGCAGTTCTGTCCTTGTCCCGTCACCGGGCGGTAACAACACCAAGGTCGTCGCCGCGGACGTCAACGGCGACGGCAGGATGGACCTGGTCGGCATCGACGCTGGGTCCGACGAGGTGGTGTGGTGGCAGAATAACGGTGATGGAACCTTCACCAGATCCATCGTCGGCAGCAGCGTCGGCGGGCCCAGCGATATATTCGTCACTGACCTGGACGGCGACGGCGACAGGGACATAGTCACGTCAAGCTATCAATCCGATCAGGTTATCTGGTGGCGCAACGACGGCGCCAACCAGTCCGTACCGAAGCGCCTCTACATCTCGGACCGGACCTCCAACAACTATAAGATCGTGGCCGTCGATCCGCAGACCAACAGCCAGCTGGCGTCCATTGCCCTAAGTAATTCCCATGAACCCGGCGATCTGGCGGCCAGTCCCGACGGCAAGAAGCTCTATGCCGTCGCCGGCACCGACGTGCTGATTATTGACGTGCTGACCAACACCGTGACGGCAACCGTGAGTAACGCCGGTGGCGACGGCAGCAGTACCCACCTGGCGGTCAGCCCGGACGGCAGCAAAGTCTACGTGGCTTCCCATAGGACCTCGTCCTCTCTTCAGATCAAGGTGATCGACACCACCACCAACGCCGTGGTGAATACGATCACCCAGTGGGCGTTTAATTCCTGCAATTCCGTGACCGGTTTTGGCATCCAGCCCTCGGGGGGCTCGCTCTATCTGGCCTGTTCGGCGTCAACAGGCGGGGGCGGCGGCTGGGGAGGTTGGGGCGGCTGGGGTGGCTCGGAGGGGGAGTTCTTCATGATCGACACTGCCAGCTATAACGTGAGCAAGACCGCGACATTCTCAAACCCCTCCCTCAATACCACATACGTGAACGCCATGGCGGTCAACCCGGATGGGTCCGAGGTCTACCTCGCCAGGGCCAATATCTCATTTTGGGGGTCTTCGGCGGCCGTGGAGGTCTTCAACGGGTCCAACGGCACCTTCAAACAGTCCATATCTCTGTCGGGCGGTTTCTTCACGATGCTGCGCGCCGCGACGGTGACGCCCGATGGCAGCAAGCTCTACGTCACTGATTCGAGCAACGGTATCTACGACATTGACCTCGCCACAAAGACGGTGACCGCCACTCTTCCTAAGTCCACCAGCAGCGGAAACGACATCGTGATGTCATCCGACGGGTCGGCAATATATACCTCTATGTCGGGCGACGTCTATGATAACGCGACGTCAAACGACAGCAGCCAGGCCACCATCACTGGCACGTTTTCCAATGCCTATAACCTGGCCTATACGCCGGGTAACAGTGGCGGGGAGAAATTCACCAAGGTGATCATCGGTAGTGGATTCAACGGCGCCGCTTCGGTGCGGGCCGCAGACCTGAACAACGACGGCCGCCTCGACATCCTGGCCGCCGCGCACCAGGGTAAAGCTATCGCGTGGTGGCGGCAGAACAGCAGCGGTACATTCTCAAAATTCATCATCGACAACAGGTTCAGAACCGCCGCTGTAGTCCGCGCAGCGGATATTGACGGTGACGGCTGGCAGGACGTCATCGCCGCCGGGGACGGATCGGGTGGGACCTCGCCAGGACTGGTATGGTGGCGCAACAATCACAACAACACCTTTACCAAACACGTCGTCGACAGCTACAGCAGTTCTGATCTCGAGATAGCTGACCTGGACAATGACGGCCATCCGGACATCGCCGCCATGACCTATGGCACGACACAGGTGCTGTGGTGGCAGAATAACGGCTCGGGGACGTTTTCGCGCGCCATCGCTGATACATCGGGAGGGGAATCTGCCATCGAGGTTGGTGATCTGGACAAAGACGGCTATCAGGACATCGTGGAATCGGGTACTGGAAAAAACATCTACTGGTGGCATAACGGCGGCGCGGATGTCGGTATCCCGTTTGGTTTCAACGCGGTGGAACCTCAGTCCGGCTCCGCGCCCGCGGCGGATAAAGATCCGCTTGCGGGAAAGCTACATACCAAGGTTGATGGGCAGGCATTCGATATTGACATTGTTGCCCTGGCCGACACCAATAAGGACGGCGTCGCCGACGGTGTGGATACCAACTATGCCATGGGCGGTGACCGCACCGTAGAGTTACAGGTGGTCAGCGGGACATGCGCCAGTTATACCGTGCTCGAAACGCTGACAAGCGTGGTGTTTCACCAGGCTGATCAAGCAACTGAGCAGGGACGTAAGGAGGTCGCTCTCACAATCCACTACACGGGGCAAAACCTGCATCTGGTGATGACAGATGACAACGGTACACCCGATCCCAGTGATGACGTTGTCGGTTGCTCAACGGATGTGTTTACCGTACGCCCGGCACGTTACACTTTAGAAGTGTGGCAGAACGATGAGCAAAGTGCCGGCAGTGCAGTCCAGCTGAACAACGGCACATCATCGGGGCTGCCGGTGCACAAGGCGGGCAGACCGGTACGGGTCATCGTCAAGGCCCTGGATGCCAACGGCAACAATGTAATGGGCTTCACCGGGCATACGGTGTCTTTGGTTGAAACCAAAGGCGACGGGACCATGCGCAACGGTAATTATTTCTATACCGACGGAGTCACTCCAGCCCAAGTCACCTTCGACGGCACCGATCCCGGCGAAGCCGTCAATGATACGGCGACATATAAGGAGGTCGGCTGGTTATATCTGGCCATCGCAAATGACGATACTTATGCAAAAGCCGGTGGGGACGGCGGATCCAATGATGCCTCTACTGCCGCGGAGATGCAGATCCAGGGCTCGGGGCAGGTTACGGTGGGGCGTTTTATTCCCGATCACTTCCAGGTAACCGTTCCGAACGCGGGCAGCTTCACACCTGGTTGCGGCACGTTTACATACATGGGGGAGGGCTTCGGCATACAGGCGCAGCCCCAGTTGATGATCACGGCGCAAAACTCCGATGGCGACACCGTCCAGAATTACCAGGGCAACTACTGGAAATTGAATGACATTACGGAAAGCTATCAGAATCTCCCGTCCACGCCTTTGGGAGCCAACGTGACATTTTTCAGCGATCCTGCCCAAGATCTACATAGCCCGGCAACAGACGCTGCACATGGCAGCAACGGCAGCGTTACTGTAGATTTCACCCAGGCATATGTGCGCTACGATCGCAACGCAATTCCGGTGGCGCCGTTGACGCCTAATATTGATATGACGTTCCCGCTTACTGACAGTGACGGCGTGACTTGTCTCAGCTGCAGCTCGGGTGTATTTAGCTTATCCAATATAGACAGTAGCGGAATACAGGGTCCCGGAGAGCTGCGTTACGGGCGCCTTGCATTTACACCAGACCCCCACGATAACTACGCTTCTGGCCCGGAGACCTCCGCAATTACCAAAGGCGTAGAGGCGGAGTATTTTAGTGGAACCAAATGGATCGTGAACACCGCCGACACCTGTACGGCGATCACATCGGCTAATTATGACCTCAAGAGCGACGTGCAAGATCCCGCCCTTGGTAATAATACGGTGAATGTGGGCTCCTCGGGACATACGACACTGTCGATTGCAGCCAGTCCCCTCGCGGGCGCGGCCACTGATCTGAATTTCTCCGCGCCTGGGACTCTTAATACAGGGGCCGTGGATTTCACCGTGGATCTGGCGGCGCCCGCCAATGCCATGCCTTGGCTGCAGTATGACTGGGACGGTAACGGTACTCTGGACAACCTGCAGGGCCAAGTACGCTTCGGTCCTTATGACAACAAGCGCTGGATATATATGCGCGAGCCCTGGTAGTTGGGATTGACTGATATGGCATTTAGCGGGTTTGATGAGGAATTACTGGCGCAACTTATCCAGGCGGACTGTGCGACGTTGTCAGAGCCCGATCAAGAACGGTTGGAACAGATCGAAAGGCGACTGATGAACCAAGCATCAGCGTGTCAAAACAGAGCTACGCCAATGGCCAGACGCCGGTCGTGGTGGATGCTTGGCGTATGGGTCGCCGCTGCCGCTGCAAGCGCCTCAGTGTGGTGGGGAACTATCGAAAGGCGCTCACCCGTCCCAACGTCCGTCTCCGTCGCGGCTCAACCTGCTATGCCAGTTCCGGCCCTCCACGATGATCGGGCGCGTCCCCGGTTCCGTCATTCCCATGCCGAACCGCCACCCGAGACGGCCCCCGAGGGGCGTGCCTCGCCGTTTGTTTTCCGCAGGTAATCCACCTTAGAATTATTCTAAATGGGTTCTCAGTGGGTCTGAGAATTCGCTCTGATTCTTTGCATTACAGTATCAAACACAGTATATTGTGGCCAGTCAGGTCAAGCGGACCAACTTCTAGTGGTAGTCTCTTGACGATACCCCTGGAACGGTAAGGTATTTGAACCGTATTACATGATAGGACGTCGTTGATGACTGAGACCGACGAGGCCCCTGTAGAAGTCTCAGAGCCGCCTGGGGAAAAGCCCCCAAAGGCGTCAAGGTCATCGTTTCCCTTCTCCCTCTTTTCCATGTTCAAGCGCACCCCCAGGGTCGTGGGGCTGACCGCAGTCGCCATCACCCCGGACGGCGTATGCGTGGCCCACATCGACCGTACCGAGGGCACGCCTGCCCTGGAGGTGTGCGATTACAAGCCGTATTTCAACAAAGAGGAGCTCGCGGAAGTCCTCAACGCATTGGTGGCGACCCACGGCCTTAAGGGGGCTCACTGCACAACGGTGATGGAGCCGGGTTCCTACAGCCTGCATCTGGTGGATGCACCCAATGTGGAGCCGGGAGAGATGCGTGCCGCCATCAGATGGCGGGTCAAGGAGCTGATCGACTTTCCCGTGGATGATGCTGTTATCGATGTGTTCGATGTGCCGGGTCGGAATCTGCGCGGTCAGGGTGGACGCATGATTTACGTGGTCGTCGCTAAGGCCAGCGATATCAAGCGGCGTATCGAAGTGATCGAAGGGGCGGGAATGAAGCTGGAGATCGTCGATATCCCCGAGCTTGCCCTGCGCAATGTGGCATCCCTACTCCATGAAGACAATGATGGCGTGGCTATCCTGCACATAGGTAAGCACGGCGGGTTGATCACCCTGACCCGGCAGGCGACATTATACTTGGCTCGCAGTATTAATATCGGTGCAGAACGCCTTCACTTGCTACGAATGCAGGACAAGAGCGCTGATAAAAGCGGTGCGATGCCAGCCATGGAAAATGCCTTGGACAGTATCGTACTTGAAATTCAACGTTCACTGGATTACTACGAGCGTCATTGTTCCAATCCCTCCATCACTAAGGTAATGGTCACGCCCCTGGATGACGAGATCCCGGGGTTTATAGATAGGATCTCCAGCAATTTGGGCGCGGAGGTCAAACCTCTGGACCTGGATCAGCATCTGCAGTCGTTCGTGCTCCTGAACGGGGACGTGCTGAGAAACAGCCTATATACCATTGGGGCGGCGCTGCGTCATGACTGACGTTTTGGCCAAGCAGCAGATCAACCTGCTGGACCAAGGGTTCCGCCCTAAGTCGGTGCCGCTGTCGGGGCAGGCCATCGTCGGTGTATGTGCCGCTGTCATCCTCATCCTCGGGATATTGTATGTTGTTACCATATCGCAGGTACCTAAACTACAAGCACAGTCGGCCCGCCTTGCGGTGGAATACATCAACCAGCAAGCCCGTTTGAACCGTCTCAGTTCACAGGCCGGGCAAAAGCTCGACACATCGGATTTGGACGCCGAGATTGATCGGCTGGTAACGGAGAAGAAGACAAAGACTGACGTAGTGAATCTATTGTCCGGGCGGTCGCTGGGCAATACGACAGGTTTTTCCCCGTACCTGGAGGGGCTTGCCAGGGAGATTATGACCGGGGTGTGGCTGAGGGAGATCAATATCCGAAACGGCGGCAATGATTTGTCCATCGCCGGCAGCACCCTGGATCCCAAACTGGTGCCCAAATATTTGCGCCGCTTATCCAACGAAGCAATATTCTCCGGCACCGATTTCCGGAGTTTCGAGATGCATCGCCAGGAAAAGAGGCCGGAAAGGCTCGATTTTGTCGTCAAGACATCAGAGGACAAGGGCTAAGCGATGGCGAAAATCACTCAATGGCTGGGAAAGCTGAACGCAATGACCTTGCGCGAGCGTCTGATCATCTTCATCGCTTTGCTCGGCGCCATCATATATGCGTGGTATGCGCTCTTCATGCATCCACTGACAGAGAAAAAGGGCCTGCTGCAGAATCAGATCAGCGAGAAGCAACTGCAGATTAACAGGGTTGAAAAGAGCATTGAAGCGCTACAGCAGGGTAAAACTCTCAATCCCAGAGCCAGAAAGCAGAGCCGTATAGCCAGCCTTAAGTTCGATATCGAAAAGCTTAATGCCCACATCAAAAGCACTACGGGCGGAATGATCGATCCGACTCAGATGACTAAGGTCCTGCAGAGGATTCTGACACAGAAGACAAATCTGTCGCTGGTCAGTCTCGAAAGCCTGGCAACCAAACCGCTGATCGATAGCGGTGACAAAAAGCGCCAGCCAACCGAAAACTCAACCGCCCAGGTTTATATGCACGGCGTACGCCTCAAGTTCAAAGGCAGTTATCTGGACATGTTGAACTATCTCAAGGCACTTGAGCGTCTGCCGTGGAGACTGTTTTGGGGTGATATCAATTATGACGTAAAGGACTATCCGGAGGCATACGGTACGTTGGACGTATATACCTTAAGCCTGGAGGAAGGATGGATAGGGGTTTGAGTGCTGTGCGGCGCTTGGGCAATGTATTAAAAGCGATTATAGCCGCCGTGTTCTGCGGATTTATGGCGCCGGCGGTACTTCACGCACAGCTCATGGATCCGACGCGCCCGCCGGATTATATGCCCGGCGGCGCGCAGCAGGAAACCGGACCGCTGGAAGCGCAGGGATTCAATGGCAGTCCGTGGGACCTGACCTCCACGCTGGTGTCGCCGCAACGTACGCTCGCTGTGATCAATGGCCAAGTGGTTATCAAGGGCAGCAAGATAGGTGACATGACGGTTGAAAAGATTGAAACAGATCAGGTCGTGCTGGTCGGGGGAGGCAGAACCGAAGTAATCGATCTTGTGGGGCATGATATCAAAAAGCCAGTCGAAAGCGGCGAATAATGAAAATGGGCATTGGATAAAAGAGAATGAAACACCGCCAAACAGGGCAATACTTGGAATGGAATCACAGGCCTTCGTCAAGGTGGCGTCCGCGCGGGATTTCTGTATTAGGTATGTTCATGGCGGCCGTCATTGTTGCCGGATGTGCCTCGACACCCGCGAAGCATGAATCCGGACGCGAACCGAAACACACTTCTACATATCAGGACATCGGCAAGGAACTCAAAAAGGGCGCTAAGCAGCCGCGGGTGCCGCAGGAGGTCTCCGAGGCACTGATGCCGCCGGTGGAACTGCCGGGCGGGCAGGGTGCCCCGGAAGAAGAGCAGCCGCGTTTTGACGTCAGCGCTACCAGGATGCCGGCCCGTGAATTTTTCATGAGCCTGATGAAGGGCACGCCCTACAACATCGTCGTTCACCCCGATGTCAGGGGCACTATTTCGCTGACGTTGAAGAACGTGACGGTGGATGAAGTCCTGGGTGTGGTCAGGGATATATACGGGTATGAATTCGAGCATGACAAGGATATATACAAGATCTACCCGCCGCGGCTTGAGTCGCGCATATTCCAGGTGAGTTACATCAACGTCAAACGCACGGGATCGTCTGACATAAGAATCGCCACGGGGCAGCTTGCCAGCAACGGGTCCAGCAACGGGTCCAACAACGGCTTCAACACACAGGCCGGCAGTTCCACCACCACCGACTCGGGCTCAACCAGTACTGAGACTTCCGGGAGCTCGATCAGCACCACGTCGGAGGCAGATTTCTGGAGTGACCTGAAGGTTACCCTGGATTCCATCGTCGGCAACGCCGACGGCCGCAAGGTGATCGTCAACCCGGGAGCGGGCATCGTCATCGTCCACGCCCTGCCGTCGGAGCTGCGCAGTGTGCACAAGTTCCTGAACGAGATCCAGAGCATCGTCCATCGCGAGGTGATTCTGGAGGCCAAGGTTCTGGAGGTCCAGCTGAACAATAAATTCCAGTCGGGGGTGAACTGGGCGGCGCTGGGTAAGGTGGCCAATAACAGTACCATCATCGGGGCGCAGACGGGCGGCGGCACCATCTTCAATACGGGGGCCTCGGAGATAGCGGGGAATAGCGGCAACCTCGCACCGGGGGCGAATTTCAGTCCCATAAGCGGCGCAGCCAGCAGCGCGTTTGGTGGGGTGTTTTCCCTGGCCCTCAATCTGAACGATTTCAACGGCTTTATTGAATTGCTCAAGACTCAGGGGAACGTGCAGGTGCTGTCCAGTCCGCGTATTTCCACCGTCAATAACCAGAAGGCCGTTATCAAGGTGGGGACCGACGAGTTCTTCGTCACCAATGTGTCTACCACCACGACCACATCGGCTGGGGGGCAGACACAATCACCGAATATCACCCTGACACCTTTTTTCTCCGGCATTGCATTGGACGTGACGCCCCAGATCAGTGCGAATGGTGAGGTAATTCTCCATATCCACCCCTCGGTGAGCGACGTTACGGACCAGACCAAGACGTTCACCTTGGACGGTAAATCGCAACAGTTGCCACTGGCACTGAGTAGCGTACGAGAATCGGACAACGTCATCCGCGCGGCCAACGGCCAGATTGTGATGATCGGCGGACTGATGCAGGAAAAGACCACCAATGACGTGGCCTCGGTACCGATCCTGGGGGATA
>CAYXAX010000092.1:0-10301 GCA_964463055.1 uncultured Gammaproteobacteria bacterium
TGGTGGTGAACGACCCGGTAACGAACGGCACGTTCTGACCCACCACGATCTCCGCCTCCTCGTTGTCCATGGTCACCAGGCTGGGAGTGGACAGGATGTTGGTATCGCTGTCCCCCGACAGGATCCTGACCAGGGCGGCGTAGTCAAACATGCCCTTGGCGATCTTGCCGGCGCCGAATGTCAATCCCTGGGGAAGGTTGGCGAGTGCGGACGCGCCGGAGGCGACACCCGCCGCCGCCTGCCCGATGCTGAGGCCCCCCGAGGTGGCCAGGTTGGAAACAGCCAACGTACCGGCCCCCTCGGGATTGCCGGCGGCCCACTGTACGCCCAGCTCGCGGGCGATGTTGTTGGACACCTCGGCGATGGTGGCCTCCACGTAGACCTGGACACGGCGCACATCCAGTTGGCGGATCACCGCCTGCAGCGAACGGAACAGGTCCGGGGGGGCGGAGATAACCAGGGAATTGGTGCTCTCATCGGCCTGGATGCTCACCCCCTCCTGGCTGGGCGGTGCGGGGGCCTTGCCCTTTGCCTTGCTAGAGGTGGCGATGCCCTGCAACACCGTGACCAGGTCCTTGGCCTTGGCGTAGTTCAGATACACCACATGGATGTTGCCGCCCGACTCCATGGGCGTGTCCAGCTGGGTGATCACCGCCCGCAGGCGCAGCCGGTCCGACTTGTCGCCCCCCATGAGGATGCTGTTGGTGCGCTCATCGGCGATCAGCAGCGACCCGCCGCCGCCACCGGGGATCCGGGGCTGGCCACGCTCCTGGCTGCGCGCCTGTTCCAGGGTGGTCAGGATGCGCACCACCTCGGTGGCCGAGGCGTGCTGCAGGGGGATGATCTCGATCTCGTCGCTGTTCGGGACATCAATGCGGCTGATGATTTTTGTCAGGCGCCGGATATTGGCCGCTTCATCGGTGATGATGAGGATATTGCCCGGGGGATAGGCCACCAGATGCCCCTGCTGGGGGACCAGCGGGCGCAGAATCGGGACCAACTGCGCCGCCGAGACATTCTGCAGGGACAGGACTTGCGTTACGTACTCGTCACCGTCCTGGGTGGGGTGATCCTCGGACATGGTGGGAATGGCCTCCTGGCGGGCGTTGGCCTGGGGAATAATCTTGATGACACTGCCCGCCGGCACTGCTGCAAAACCATGCACCTCCAGCACCGACAGGAACACCTGATAGATCTGTTTCTCGTCCATGTCGTGGGAGGAGATGACGGTGATCTTGCCCTTGACCCGGGGATCGACGATGAAATTCTTGCCCGTGAGCTGGGACACCGTACCGATAAACGCGGTGATGTCGGCATCCTTCATATTGAGCGTCATGGGCTCTGCGGCACGGGCGTTCCACGCCGTCATGACGCCGGTGAGGAGCACGGCGGCGGCGCACAGCAGATGTAAACAGCGATTGAGCCGAAGAGGTGAGGAGGCCGTTGTGCTGGGGATCAATTCAGGCGTGCTCCTTTTATTCGTATGGGGCCTGTTGTGTCGTTGCGAGCTTAACATACACGTATTTCACCGTCCGCCCGTCGTCCGAACCTGTTGGCAAGGTTTATCAAGGCTGTATATCTGCAAAATCCATGTAACATTGAGAAACACCGCATCTGTTTGCCCGTCATTCAATCTGCAGGCTCACTGTCTGTTGCATGCCATTGCGCAGCAACTGTACTTGAACGTTGTCCCGCGACTGCAGACCGCGCAGAATCTCAAAGGCATTGGAGGTGCTCGTCAGCGACACGCCATTGATCGCCGTTACGATGTCGCCGGGCTGCAGGCCATAGCGCTGGAACAATCCCGGGTCTTTGCCAGGCTCGATGCGATAGCCGGTCAACTGGCCGTTTTGGCCCACGTAGGGTTGCGTCTGAATGATACCAGCCAGGCTCTGGGGGTCGCTCAGCAGCGTATCGCGCACCTGGCGCAGGCTCATGTCCTGGGTGGGCGACTGCACCGGCGCCGTGGCATCACCGCCGCTCAGATCCAGGTCGAGTTTGGGCAGGCTCAGGGTTTCAAATTGATGATTGCGCAACAGGATCACGCTGGTGGCCTTTATTTCCTTGAGTACGGCGCCGCCGGGTAGACTGTCACCCACGCCGTACGACTGCTCATCGCCGTTGGGCTGGGCGATGATGGCCTGGGCGCGCTTCTTGTCGGCCACCGCCAGCACCCCGCGCAGCACCAGATTCAACTTTGTCTCGGGCAGCACACTCTGGGGTGGTACATCCGTCATCGGGGCCTTGGCGGCGTCACCGAACAGATGCCAGCCGGCGATCTGCCGCACGGCAGCCCTGTCCATCTCCGCCGCCGCGCCGGCGGACGCCCCACCCATGGACAGGGCCGGCACCGGCGCCGCGGACGGCGCAGGCATGACACGCCAGGTCACCTGCGCCAGGCTATGGGCGAGCATGGTCAAGACCACCAGATTGACCAGAATGACCACCCGGGCCATGGCCGGGTGACTCATGAGCGCAGCGATATTTTTCCATTCCACCGCCATGGTGATTATAGAACCACACCTGTTACAGAGGGGTTAAAGGTGTACATTCGATGCCGTTTTAGTTGTTGGGACAAGTTGTTATGCACAATCAAGGCCAATTGACGGTAACGCGCCGAGCGACGCAATCAGCCGGCACGATGAATGCCGGAGCAACGCTAATAAATTGTTTCATAAGAGTTTATTGTTGACGAAACGATGATCGCGAGGCCGCCTCGGGATTCAGCCATCTGCTTGGCCAAGGATATTCGCAAATTATCCACAGAACTATACACAGCCTGTGTGGACAATCTGTCACGGCGGCGCGCCGCCTTTCCAGCGGCAGGGGATACGCAGGCTTGCACGTCTTCGCTGCCGGGAAACACTCTCAGGAAGACATCAGCCGTCATTGACTAGATACATCTTTGTAATACAGAGGTGCTTAAAAGTCGCTTAAATTGCGCCAGTTGACCATGCGACGGGGCTTAAGACGGCTATTTCCAGCGCAGCAGCGTCCATTGGGGCACCAGAAAATTAGGCTCCAGGGCGTTGCGCCGGCTGTCCAGACGCCCGTCACCGTCGGTGTCCACCAGGTAATAGGAGAACCCCTTTTCCGGCGTCACCTTGATCATGAAGACCCGATCGTTGACCCGGTACTCCTCGATCATGGGCTGATTGGGCCGCTGCTTGATGACCACATTGGGGCCCAGATTGGGCTGTTCATCGCCTTGAATATTCTCTGTCTGGACCTGGACCTGCGTACCGGCCGACGGCGGCAACCCGGACAGTCCCGGCTGTGCAGCCACCGGGAACGCTATCAACAGCGGGGCCAAATGCCGTACCACTCGCATGCCTGAATCCTCAAGGTAGGTATACAATAATTAGAGATCCAAAAGGATCTCCTGTTCCTCAACCGACGGCTGAAAACCGCGGGTCTCATAGTGCTTGAATATGGCCTCGACCACCTGTGCCGGGTCGTCCACCACGTGAATCAGACCCATGTCCTCGGGGCTGATGGTCCCCTCGGTGACCAGGGTGTCGCGGAACCACGCCAGCAGGCCGTCCCAAAACGGCCCGTGGACCAGAATGACCGGGATACGCGGCGTCTTGCCGGTCTGGATCAGGGTCAGAATCTCGGCCAGTTCATCCAGGGTACCAAATCCACCGGGTAATACCACATATGCCGAGGCGTATTTGACGAACATCACCTTGCGGGCAAAAAAGTGTTCAAATTTCAATGAAATATCTTGATAGGGGTTGGCCGCCTGTTCGTGGGGCAGGGTGATGTTAAGCCCGATACTGGGCGACTTTCCGGCGTATGCCCCCTTGTTGATGGCCTCCATGATCCCCGGGCCGCCGCCGCTGATGACACTGAAGCCGGCTTCCGACAGGACCCTGGCGGTCTCCTCGGCCATGCGGTAATAAAGGTGGTCGGGCGGCGTGCGTGCCGAACCGAACATGCTCACCGACGGCTTGACGCGCGCCAGCTTCTCGAAGCCCTGGACGAATTCCGCCATGATCTGAAACACTTTCCAGGACTCGCGGCTGAGCAGGGCCGCGCTGACCGGTGACAAGCTTGGATGGGCGCCTTTGCTGGATTTATCCATGGAGAGTTATCTCGTCGACATCGTGCCTTGTGGCGGTGAGTGGACAGTGCCCGCCGCCAGACACACATACTGTCTGGCACGATAATATAATGAATCATCTCCCGCGCCCAGTCCGCAAATCCCACGCGCGCTGAGATAACATAGCGGCTTCTGCCGATTCCATCATTATACAAGGTCTGATGACGGGTTGATGACCGATACCGACGCCAAACCGGTGATCCTCGTGGATGGATCGTCGTACCTGTACCGCGCCTTCCACGCCCTGCCGCCGCTGACCAATTCCAAGGGCACGCCCACCGGCGCCGTCTACGGCGTCGTCAATATGCTGCGCCGCCTGATCAGCGACTATCAGCCCCGCTGCATGGCGGTGGTGTTCGATGCCAAGGGCAAGACCTTCCGCGACGACCTCTATGAGGAATACAAGTCCCACCGCCCGCCCATGCCCGATGACCTGCAGGCCCAGATCGACCCCCTGCACCAGGTGGTGCGTGCCATGGGCCTGCCGCTACTGGTGGTGGACGGCGTGGAGGCTGACGACGTCATCGGCACCCTGGCCACCCAGGGCGCGCGGCACGGCAGTGCGGTACTGATCTCCACCGGCGACAAGGACATGGCGCAGTTGGTGAACGGGCACATCGCCCTGATCAATACCATGACCAACACCCGCCTCGATACCCAGGGCGTCAAGGACAAATTCGGCATCGCGCCCAACCAAATCGTTGACTATCTGGCCCTGGTGGGCGACAGCTCCGACAACATCCCCGGCGTGCCGGGGGTGGGACCCAAGACGGCCGCCAAGTGGCTCACCGCCCACGGTTCCCTGGACGCCATCATCGCACACGCCGACGGGATCAAGGGCAAGGCCGGTGAGAACCTGCGCAACAACCTGTCGCAGCTGACCATCGCGCGTCAGCTCGCCACCATCAAGTG
Organism: uncultured Gammaproteobacteria bacterium; assembly: GCA_964463055.1. Classification (GTDB taxonomy): domain Bacteria; phylum Pseudomonadota; class Gammaproteobacteria; order CAWJPQ01; family CAWJPQ01; genus CAWJPQ01. Next base: position 5,018 of record CAYXAX010000092.1, read on the forward strand.
CGACGTGCCCCTGGACATGGCGGTGGGCGAACTGACCATCAAGGCGCCGGACACCGACACGCTTACCGCGCTGTTTCAGGAGCTGGAGTTCAAGCGTTGGCTGTCGGAGCTGCTGGGCGCGGACGGCCGGGACACCGCGGCGAATTCCGCCGACGGCGACCAAGTACAGATCGACTACGAGACCATCGTCGATATGCCCGCCCTGGAGCGCTGGCTCGATGACCTGCAGCGCGCCGAGGTCATGACCCTGGACCTGGAGACCACCAGCCTCAGCGCCGTGCGCGCCGAGATCGTCGGCCTGTCCTTCGCCGCGGCGCCGGGCCGCGCCGCCTACCTGCCGGTGGGTCACGACTATGAAGGCGCCCCACCCCAGCTGCCCCGCGACAAAGTGCTGGCGCGCCTGCGCCCGCTGCTGCAAGACCCTGCGCGTCCCAAGCTGGGCCACAACCTCAAATACGACATGGAGGTGCTGGCCAACTACGCCATCGAGCTCAATGGCGTCGCCCACGACTCCATGCTGGAGTCCTATGTGCTGGACAGCACCGCCTCGCGCCACGACATGGACTCCCTGGCCCTGAAGTACCTGGGCTACCGCACTACCACCTACGAAGAGGTGGCGGGCAAGGGCGCCCAGCAGGTCAACTTCAGTCAGGTCCCCGTGGACAAGGCCGCCCACTATGCCGCGGAGGACGCCGACGTCACCCTGCGCCTGCACCAGGCCCTGTGGCCGCGACTCGGCGACGAACCCTCCCTGCGCAAGCTCTATGAAGAGGTTGAGATCCCTCTGATCCCGGTGCTATCCCGCATGGAGCGCCACGGCGTGCTGGTGGATGCGGTCATGCTGCGCGCCATGAGCGAGGAACTGGACACGCGCATCAAGGAGGTGTGTGCTCAGGCCCACGCGGCGGCGGGTGAGGAATTCAATCTCGGCTCGCCCAAGCAGATCCAGGAGATCCTCTACAACAAGCTGGGCCTGCCGGTGCTGCGCAAGACACCCACCGGCCAGCCCGCCACCGGCGAGGACATTTTGCAAGAACTGGCTGCGGACTATCCTTTGCCGGCGCTGATCCTGGACTTCCGGGCCCTCAGCAAGCTCAAGTCCACCTACACCGACAAGCTCCCCGGGCAGATCAACCCCGACACCGGCCGCGTGCACACCTCCTATCACCAGGCGGTGGCGGCCACCGGCCGTTTGTCCTCCAGCGACCCCAACCTGCAGAATATCCCCATCCGCCGTGCCGAGGGACGGCGCATCCGCCAGGCCTTCGTAGCTCCCCCCGGCTACAAGCTGGTGGCGGCGGACTACTCCCAGATCGAGCTGCGCATCATGGCCCACCTGTCCGGCGACGCGCGCCTGGTGCAGGCGTTCAAGGACGGCCACGACATTCACCGCGCCACCGCGGCGGAGATCTTCGGCGTGCCCCCCGACCAGGTCAGCGGCGACCAGCGCCGCAGCGCCAAGGCCATCAACTTCGGCCTCATCTACGGCATGTCGGCCTTCGGCCTGGCCCGCCAGCTGAGCGTGGACCGCGGCGCCGCCCAGGAATACATGGACCTGTATTTCAGGCGCTACCCCGGCGTGAAGGAATACATGGACGCCATGCGCCAACAGGCGCGACAGGCCGGCTACGTGGAAACCCTGTTCGGCCGCCGCCTGTACCTGCCGGAGATCCGCTCCGCCAATTCCCAGCGCCGCCAGTACGCCGAGCGCGCCGCCATCAACGCCCCCATGCAGGGCAGCGCCGCCGACATCATCAAACGCGCCATGATCGACACCGACGCCTGGCTGCAGGCGGGAGAGGTGGACGCCCGCATGATCATGCAGGTCCACGACGAACTGGTATTCGAGGTGGCTGAGGGTCAGGTGGAGCAGGCCATCCCGCACATCCGCGACCACATGGCCAAGGCGGCGGAGCTATCCGTAGAGTTGGTGGTGGATGTGGGGGTAGGGGATAACTGGGATACGGCCCACTAGCCCCAACGGGTCTAGTGGGGTTTCGAGTAAAGTAGGTCGCAGGTCGCCAAGATACTACCACTTCCCTGGAGCATTTCTCCCCCCCCTCTCCCTCCCAGGGAGAGGGGGAGTAATAGAAACTGCAATCTCTTTTTTGATCCCCCTCATCCTAACCTTCTCCCTGGAAGGGAAGAGCAAAGCGAAGGGTGCAGGGATTAAACACCTATGATTTGTAGTCGTTGCAACCGGAGACCTGTGACTTTTTTGTCGAGGTCGCCGCCCGCTACCGCGGGCTGGCTGGCACGAAATATGTATCGATATACATCGCCAAGGCGCTGGCGACGGATTCCCGGCAAGGAACGAGGAGAGAGCGGGAATTTGGCCGCAAAGGCATGGCGCGGGGGCCAAGTTGCGTCAAATGATTGGCGATATTTGGTTGGAAAAACGGAATTTTGACGTTCAGGATGGGCGTTGAACTTTTTAGGAGACGTTGAATCTTACCTTACGAGCGCGCAAGTGCTCTCCCGCTCCACCTCCCTGAGCGGGACCTTCTTGAACCCGGCCTCCCCAAGCCGGGTACTTTTCGCCCCGGTTAGTCCTCCCTCCATAAACCGGGGCATTTTTTTGCCCATCTTTTTTATAAGTCTTTGTTTTTAATGGGGCACATCCAGCCACTCGTCCAGCCGCGCGTAGATAGCGCCCGGGTCCACCGGCTTGAGGGTGGAGAACATCTCCGCCGTCGCCGCCTGGGGAAACTCGGCGGCCAGCTGGCGCTGGACCTTGCCCCGTGTCTGGGCGGCAGCGCCGCGGCTCAGCTTATCCGCCTTGGTCAGCACCGCCAGTACCGGCAGGCCCGTGGCGCGGCACCAGTGCAGCAGTTGCTGATCCAGGGGTGTCATGGGGTGGCGGATATCCATGAGCACCACCACCCCGCGCAGGGAGCGCCGCGACGACAGGTACGACTCGATCATCGCCTGCCACTGGCGCTGCACCTGGGGCGGGACCTTGGCGAACCCGTATCCGGGCAGATCCACCAGGCGGCGGGTAGCGTCCAGGGCGAAGAAATTGATCAGCTGGGTACGGCCGGGGGTCTTACTGGTACGCGCCAGCTTGCGGATGCCGGTCATGGTGTTGATGAAGCTGGACTTGCCCACGTTGGAGCGCCCGGCGATGGCCACCTCCGCACCGCGATCCTCGGGCATGTGGTCCACCGCCGCGGCGCTGAGGATGAATTCAGCGCGGCGGTAAAAATCTTGCATTCCGGCTCCCGCTAAACAAATTTTTTGCCAATTAATAATGTCAAACGTTTAAAGCCCGCCCGCCATCGTCCACGCCGCCGGCCTTCGCGCCCCGCCGAGTGCCGCGATGGTACACTACTGGGCTTTGAACACGCGGCGGCGGCCACGACCCGGGAGTATACATGGTCGCGCCGAAGACCTTGAATTTCGTGCCATGAGGAGCAATCTATGACCAAGAGGCTGTTTATCTGGATGTTGGTTTTTCTGCTGTCCCCGGCTGTCGCCAGCGCCGCCGCGGACGATGCGCCGTATAAAGCGGGTGTGGACTATAAGCTGATCAGTCCGCCGCAGAACACCAACGTGCCCAAGGGCCATATCGAGGTCATCGAGATGTTCTGGTACGGCTGTCCCCACTGCCACCGGTTCATCCCTTACGTGGACCGCTGGTTAAAGACCAAGCCCGCCAATGTTGATTTCGAGCTGATGCCGGCGGTGCTGCGCAACGAGTGGGAGGTTCACGCACGGTTCTTCTACGCAGAGCAGGCACTGGGGCTGGAGAAGAAACTGCACTTGAAGCTGTTCGATGCCATCCACAGGGAAGAAACCATCAACCACAACGAAGGTGGCCCGCTGTTCGACGAGGACTCCCTGTTGGACTTCGTCGCCAAGCAGGGCGTCGACCGCAGCAAGTTCGCCGCCGCCATGCACTCCTTCGGCGTCATGGCCAAGGTCAACCGGGCCAAGGACATGGGCATCCGCTACGGGGTGCACGGCACGCCGTCGGTCATTGTCAACGGCAAGTACATGATCGAGGCGGGCATGAACGGTGCCGACTTCAACCAGATGCTGAAAGTGGTCAACTACCTGATCAAAAAGGAACAGGCGGGCGGCTGATCGCCTCCGCTGGCGAGGGCAACACATGGCAGGCACGGCGGTTGCGGGGTGTGCACGGCCGCGGCGGGGGCTGAACCCGGCCGGCACCGGCGTGGATTTTACCTTTGTCCACAGCCGCCGATACAGTGAGATGACACCGCGTGCCACGGGCCCCGGCCGGCCGCACCGTCACCGTATTTCACTGAAAAATAACAGTCGGGCAGACAGGTTCTGGATCAATACGCTGACAAAATCATCATGAAGGCCGGTCAACTCTTTGTCAGGTGCCTGGAAAACGAAGGGGTCGAGTACATCTTCGGCATCCCAGGGGAAGAGAACATTGACCTCATGGACGCCCTGATCGACTCCTCGATCACCTTTATCACCACCCATCACGAACAGGGCGCCGCCTTCATGGCCGACGTCTACGGCCGACTCACCGGCCGGGTGGGGGTATGCCTGTCGACCCTGGGACCGGGGGCCACCAACCTGGTCACCGGCGTCGCCGATGCCAACATGGATCACGCCCCGCTGGTGGCCATCGCCGGACAGGCCGATACCAATCGCCTGCACAAGGAGTCCCATCAGGTGCTCGACCTGCAGAACATGTTCGAGTCCATCACCAAGTATTCAACGCGCCTGCTCACCCCCAACATCATCACCGAGGTGGTGCGCAAGGCCTTCAAGCTGGCACAGACGGAAAAGACCGGCGCATGCTTCATCGAATTCCCCGAGAATATCGCCGACATGCCCATCGACGACACGCCCCTGCGGGTGCAGCAGCCGACCCCGCCGGAACCGGCCGCCGGGCGCGTCAGCTACGCCGCCGAGGTCATCTCCAACGCCCGCGACCCCATTATCCTCGCCGGCAACGGCGTGGTGCGCGCCAAGGCATGGAAAGAACTGGCGCTGTTCGCCGAGCGGCTCAACATCCCGGTCACCAACACATTCATGGCCAAGGGCGTGCTGCCGTTCAAGCACCCGCTGGCCCTGGGCACCGCGGGCCTGCAGGCCCATGACTACATCCACTGCGGGTTCGAACGCGCCGATGTCGTCATCTGCGTGGGCTACGACCTGGTGGAGTATCACCCGCGCCTGTGGCACCCCACCCGCGACCGCCGCATCATCCACATCGACATGTCCCCTGCCGAGGTGGACGCCTGTTACATCGTGGAGGCGGGCGTGGTGGGCGACATCAAGCAAAGCCTGCTGCGCATCA
>CAYXAX010000093.1:0-10297 GCA_964463055.1 uncultured Gammaproteobacteria bacterium
GGCCGCGATATCGAGCTTTTTCATCTGCAGCAGCGCCTTCATCACCCGGCGTGACTTGTTCCCGTCGGGGTCGCTCATGAGCTTGGAAATGATGGTGGGCACGATCTGCCACGACATGCCGTATTTGTCCTTCAGCCAGCCGCACTGCTGCGCCTTTTCGTCGCCGCCGCTGGAGAGCCTTTCCCAATAGTAGTCGAGTTTCCCCTGGTCCTCGCAGCTGACAATGAACGAGATGGCCTCGCTGAATTTGAAGTGGGGGCCACCGTTCAGCGCCAGAAATGCCTGGCCGTCCAGTTCGAAGGACACGGTCATGGCCGTCCCCGTGGGTCTTCCGCTGGCTCGGGCGCCTTCTTCCCCATAACGCGTGATGGTGTCGATTTTGGAATTGTCGAAGATCGAGGTGTAAAAATTTGCGGCCGCCTCAGCCTGATCGTTGAACCATAGGCAGGGGGTGATTCTTTGAGTGACGTTCTGCATGGTGGTTTCTCCCTATCTAGTATAGGCGCGGTTGATGACAAAGGTGACCATCTTCTAGTCGTTTGACAAGGTCCGGAATCGACAGGGTTCGCGGGACAACCGCCACATTCGCCGCCGCTCGGCTGCATAGCGCAAGCTTTTGATTTTTCCGTCTTCTATCGGCGTTTCAGCGTCAGTCTTTGCTCGCTCTGGTCGAGGTCGAAGTCGAAGTGCCGCAGAAAGCTCCCGCCCAGCAGTCCGTCGTAACCGCCCACGGCGTCAAGGACGGTGACGTGGATGTCGCTCACCACCGCACCGTCCACGTCCAGGGTGTTCAAGGTGATCAGCGGCGCTTTGATGACGCCGTTGGCCGTGTCCAGGGTCATGCGCGGTGCGTTGGACGGGATGCGGATGCCGAGGCGTTCGGCCGCCGCGGCGCTGATGGCGGTGTAGGAGGCGCCTGTATCGAGCATGAAGTTCAGCGCCTGGGAATCGCCGTTGATGCGCACCGGCACCAGGTAGTTGGCCCCGGTGCTGACCAGGGAGACGTCGGTCAGTGCCGGGGTGGCCATGCGCTGCCGTGCGTTCTGCATCATGGGGGCGAGGTCGGACTGCAGCGCGTTGTCCAGGGTGACCGCCTGGGTAAGTTGATCCAGGGCATCGGCATAGCTTCCCTGGCGGTAGTAGAGCCGCCCCAGCAGCTGGTGATAGCCGGCATCGTCCGGGGCGTCGGCGGATTCCTTTTGCAGCAGTCGGATCTTATCTTCAGTGGAGAGGCGGGCGTCGTCCTCCACGGTGGTGCGCACCATTTCCTTGAGTTTGGGTTGGATGACGCCGGCAAGTGACGGGTCCATGTCCAGGGCGGCGTGCAGGGCGCGCCGTGCCTGGTCGGGGTCACCGCGCAAGTTGTCGATATCGGCGCGCAGCTGAAGGCGTCGCGGTTCATCGCCGAAGCGCTGCGTCGCCTGATCGAGCAGGTCCGAGGCGCGATTGATATGCCCCTGTTTGATGGCATCGTCGGCGGCGGCCCGGTAGGCCTTTTCCATGAGGCGGCGCAGCCGGTTGTCGTGGTCACCGTCGTCATCCGCGACGCCTTGGCCATCCCGGATCAGCGATTCCCAGCGGCCGGCATCAGCCAGGGACTGCAGGTGTTCCAGCCGCCCGGCGATGGTCTGTTCGGCGTAGTAGTCGGCGAACGCCGCCAGGGTGCGCGGTTCCCCGCTGCGGCTGGCCATGACGGCGGCGATGGTGGCGGCGTCCACGGCCTCGTAGATATCGTGTTTTTCCGTGGCCGCCACCGTCATGCCCAGGAGTTGATCCGTGGCCGGGTCCACCACGGCGGTGAGGCGCCAGTGCAGGGGCTGACGGGTGTGGACCTTGTAGTAAGTGGTGCCGTCGTTTCGTTCCAGCGGCGCCGAATCCACCCACCCCGATATCTCGTCATCGGGGGTGACCACGCGCACCTCCCGCCCCAGGTAGAGCTGACCATCGTCCTTGGGCGGCTGGTAGGCGGGGCCGGCGGGTACCGCCGTGGCCACCGCCGCCACGCCATCGGATAAATCGACGGCGAGGACATCGTTCAGGGCATATTGATGGCCGTGGGTGTCGCTCAACAGGCCGCTGTGCACGCGGCTCAGGTCGGAGACGGGGACGATAAGGACGTGACCGGGGGTGATCAGCACCCCCGACGTGCGCCGCAGCGCAGTGCCGTGGGCGTCGTACACATCCACGTACACCACGCCACGTTCGATGGCCGTGCCGATGGACCGCCGTGTGGGTTTGGCCGCGGGCGCAGTGGCGGTCTGTTTCGCGGCGGCGGGCGTCGCCGCAGGTGAGCGGTACTGCCACAGCGCGGTACCGTAACCGGCCGCGGCGCCGATCAGCAGCAGGCTTATCCAACGCAAAGTTTTCATATCACCGCCTGTCCGGCCCCTTGTATAACGGGGGACCGAATAGGACTAGTTTACATCACCCGCGGTAATCGCGCCTCAGGCGGGTGCTGCCGATATATGGGATATGAAGGCATATGCGCAGGGCGGGTATTGCGTTCTGATACACTGGGCGCCTGTCCATCGTCTAACAATTTATGCCGGGTTGATCGATCGATGACTATCCCGCAACTTGTCGGCCACCGCGGCTATCCCAAGTACTATCCTGAAAACACCTTGTGCGGGCTGGAGGCGGCTGTGCCCGGGGCCTGCTTCGTGGAGATTGACGTGCAGCTTACCAAGGACATGGTGCCGGTGGTGATCCACGATAGCGAGCTCAGGCGTACCGCCGGCAGGCGCGGCAGCGTCATGGACATGGAATACGCAGCCATCAAGGATGTGATCGCGGATGAACGGGAACGGCTGGGCAAGGCCTTCGACCACGCCCATGTGCCGGCGCTGCGGGAAGTGGCCGCATGGGTCGCGGGACATCCGGCGCTGCGCATATTCGTGGAGATCAAGCGCGCCAGCCTGCTGCGTTTTGGGCGCACGGCGGTGGTGGAACGGGTGCTGCAGGACTTGTCGCCCATCACTGAACAGGCCGTCGTGATCTCCTTCGATTACGATGCGATGCGCCTGGCCAGGGCCGTCGGCGCGTCGTCACTGGGCTGGGTCATGACGGCATGGGACGGGGCATCCATTGCGGCACTCCAAGACCTGGCCCCTGACTATGTTTTTGTCGATCACACCAAAATCCCGGCGGCGGTGAAGACGCTGCCCGCGGGGCCGTGGCAATGGGCGCTCTACGACATCATTGATCCGCAGGCGGCCCTGGATTGGGGGCGGCGCGGTGCGGCCTTGATTGAGACCTGGGCCATCGGCGAGATGCTCGCCCACCCGCAGCTCGGCCAGCGCGCCTGTGGCCGGTGACGAGGACTTCGATGTCGCGGTCATCGGCGCCGGCATCCACGGCGCCGGCGTGGCGCAGGCCGCCGCCGCCGCCGGCTACCGTGTGGTCATCCTGGAAAAGAGTGCCGTGGCGGCGGGGACCTCGAGCCGCTCCAGCAAATTGATTCACGGCGGGCTGCGCTACCTGGAATCCGGTGCCGTGCGCCTGGTATACGAGTGCCTCCATGAACGCCAGCGGCTGCTGCGTATCGCACCTGACCTGGTATCGCTGATCCCGCAGTTTATTCCGGTTTACCGCGAGACCTGGCGCCGGCCGTGGCGTCTGCGTGTGGGACTGAGTCTGTATGCGTTGCTGGGGGGGCTGTCCCGCGACTGCCGCTTTCGCCGCGTGCCCCGGGCGCAATGGCGCGGCCTCGATGGTTTAAGCACGGACGGCCTCGAGGCCGTGTTTCAGTATTGGGATGCCCGCACCGACGACGCCGCGCTGACCCGGGCGGTGGTGGCGTCCGCGGTGAACTTGGGCGCAGAGCTGCGCCTACCCGCCGAGTTTTCCGGCGCCCGCTGGGAGGCGTCGCGCTGGTCGCTGGATTATGTCCATGACCGTCAGACCCGGCGCTGCCGCGCAGCGGTACTGATCAATGCCGCCGGTCCCTGGGTGGACCGTGTCCTGACACGCATCGAGCCCGTACCCGACCGGGTGGAGGTGGCGTTGGTGCAGGGGACCCACATTATAGTCGAGGGGCACATCGATCGCGGTGTGTATTATGTGGAGGCGCCCCGCGACCGCCGCGCGGTATTCATCATGCCTTGGCAAGGCCGTCTGCTGGTGGGGACCACGGAGACACCGTATCCGGGGGATCCTGCGAAGGTGCATCCGCGGGACGATGACATCCAATATCTTATGGAGACCCTGGGGCATTATTTTCCCGGGTACCGAGGTGTTGCGGCGCGGGAAGCATTCGCCGGTTTGCGTGTACTGCCCGCCGGCGGCGCTGCGCTGTCGCGCCGCTCCCGGGAAACGCTGCTTTACCGTCACGGCGGTGTGCCCGGGCCGGTACTGACGATTTATGGCGGAAAGCTGACCGCCTACCGTCTGACGGCGGAGCGGGTGATGGGACGCATCGCCCCCCTGCTGCCGCGGCGCCATCCCAAGGGGAATACGCGCACGTTGATGCTGGGGAATGAATAAACGGGGTTATTGCGCTATTGCCTGGGGTAGGGACTTTGATTGATTAACAACCAATACAGGCCCAGCTGCCCGGCGGTCTCCACGAACTTGTCGAACTCCACCGGTTTGCGGATATAGCTGTTGACACCCTGGCGGTAGCTTTCCATCAGGTCCTGTTCCTCATTGGAGGAGGTCAGGATGACCACGGGCAGGTATTTTGTACGCGCGTCCTCGCGCAGCGTGCGCAGGACTTCCAGGCCGTCGACCTTGGGCAGCTTCAGATCCAGCAACACCACCTGAAGCGTCGATGCGCCTTCGTTTCCCTCGTGCGCGCCGGTACCGAAGATGTAATCCAGCGCCTCGACGCCGTCGCGGGCCACATCCACGTGATTGGCCAGGTTGTGCTTTCTGAACGCACGCAGGGTCAGATCCACATCATCAGGATTGTCTTCCACCAACAGAATCGCCTTTCTATCCATAGTCCATCCTCTGTTTGTGCGTCACCATTTGTAACGTGCGGGTTATTATCGAGCGCTGGTCATGATATCCAGATCATACCCGCCCTGCGGACTGAAGAACATATTCCATCTTGATCTGAATCATGATCTGACCCTGACGGATGTTCGGTAGCATCCGTCACGCCGGCGCACGAAGCATAAGTAAAATAACAGGTTTTCCTTGCCACATGCATGGCCAGGTAAATGGTCGTACGTTTTTGCGGGCCGCCCGGCGGTTCGCCGTGGCATGATTCACATGCGGGGCGGCTATGCAGTGCCCGTGGTGGAGTGGGCATTGCGTCGCGAATTGTAGGCATCGAAGGCCTCGCGTAGGCTGGCGCGCAGGAAGTCTTCTTCCCACGGTTTGGAAATGAATTTATAGACATGGCCGGTGTTGACGGCTTCCATGATGGTGCCCTGGTCAGTGAAGCCGCTTAGAATGATGCGGATGGTCTGCGGGTGCAGGGCCATCACGCGGCCCAGGAAGTCCGTGCCGCTCATCCCGCGCATGCGCTGGTCCGACAGGATGACACCCACCTCGCGCTTGGCCAGCAGCTCAAGCCCCTCTTCCCCGCTGCTGGCAGTCAGCAGGTCGATGTCTTCGCGGCGCAGCACTCGCTTCAAGGCCGAGAGTATATTCTGATCATCGTCCACGATGAGCAGCGTGCGATTGCCCTTTTGCAGCTGCATGTCGGAGAACTCCAGGCGCCGGTGTTCCCTGATGAGCCTGGGTAGTTCGCTGTCGGGCACCGGTTTGCTGAAGTAGTAGCCCTGCAGCATGTCGCAGTTCAGCAGCACCAGCATGCGCAGCTGGCTGTCGTTTTCTATACCCTCCGCCACGACTTCCAGGTTCAAGCTGTGGGCCAGGGCGATAATCGATTTGGCAATGGAGAAACTGTCGGGGTCGTGAATGATGTCCTGTACGAAGGAACGGTCGATTTTCAGGCAGTCGACGGCGAAGCGCTTCAGATAGGCCAGTGACGAATAACCGGTGCCGAAGTCGTCGATGGAAAACCTCACCCCGATGTCGGTCAATGCATGCAGCGTGTCGGTGGTCTGCTGTGCATTCTGCATGATGGTGCTCTCGGTGATCTCCAGCTCCAGCATGGCGGGCTGAAGATCGCAGTCGCGCAGTATACGGAATACGGTGGTGGACAGGTTCGGGTCGTGGAACTGTCTTCCCGAGAGATTGACGGCGATGCGGATTGGGTGGGCGAACAGTTTCTGCCACTGCGCCGCCTGGCGACAGGCGGTCTCCAGAATCCACTCGCCCACGGGCAGTATCAAGCCGGTCTCTTCAAGCAGGGGGATGAAGCGGTCCGGGCCGACCATGCCCAGCTCGGGGTGCTGCCAGCGCAGCAAGGTCTCCATGGCGGTTATCTCGCCGCTGCGCACGTCAACCAGGGGTTGGTAGTAGAGCAGGAATTCCTTGTTCTCCAGGGCGCGGCGCAGACCTGCCTCCATGTTGAGACGCTCGAACGCACGGGAACTCATGTCCGGGGAGTAGAATTGATAATTACCGCCGCCCTGCTCCTTGGCGCGGTGCAAAGCGGAGTCCGCGCTTCTCAGCAGCAGCAGAGAGTCGTCGCCATCTTCGGGATAGAGGCTGATGCCGATGCTGGCGCCCATGTAGAATTCGTGAGTTCCGATATTGATGGGCTGTGTCACAGCGGCCAGCACCTGCTCCACGAATCCCGGGATTTGTTCGGGTGATTTCACATCGTCGAGGAGGATGGCGAATTCATCCCCGGTCAGCCGCGCCAGCGTATCGCGTTCCTTGATAAGGGTCTTCAAGCGCTCCGATTGAATCAACAGGATATCGTCACCCACCTCGCGGCCAAGGGTATCGTTGATGATCTTGAAACGGTCCAGGTTGATCAGTATCAATGCGACCCCGTCCTGGGTGCGCTGACTGCGCAGCAGGGCGTATTCAAGGTGGTTCATCAGCTGCGCGCGGTTGGGCAAGTTGGTAAGAAGATCATAATACGCCAGGAACTGAAGCCGTTCCTGGGTCTGCAGCTTGTCGGTGATGTCGGTGCCCGTGGAGATGAAGTGGGTGAGGTTGCCGCTGTCGTCCTTTAGCGGGGATATGGTCTTTTCTTCGTAATACAGGGCGCCGCTTTTTTTGCGGTTGACCATGACATCCTGGAATGTATCGCCGTGGAGTATGGTGTCCCACAGGGTATGGAAATATTCCGCGTCGTGTTTATCCGACTTCAACAGGCGGGCATTCTTGCCAATGACTTCCTCCCTTTTATAGCCGGTAGTCTCCTCGAAGGCCGGATTCACGTATTCGATCGCACCATCGCGATCGGTGATGAAGATCGCATTGCTGGCCTGCTCGACCGCATTGGAGAGTTTTCTCGTCTCCGCCTCGATCCTGCGCCGTTGCCGCCGCTCGTCGGCCTCGACCAGTTCGCGCTGCACCACCGGCAGAAGCCGCGCCATGTCGTTTTTCTGCAGGAAATCCCGTGCGCCGGCCTTCATCAGATCCACGGCCTTTTTTGTCTCGATGGTCCCGGACACGATGATCAGCGGGATGTCGTAACCGCGTGTCTGCAGCAGTTCCAACGCACGCTTGGCGTCAAACATGGGCATGGAGTTGTCGGCGATGATGAGGTCCGGCCGCGGCTCGGTGTCGATGCGGCGCAGAAAATTCTCCTGTGTATCCGCCCGTTCCCACTGGATGTCCCATCCGCCCCCGCGCAGCAGGCGCAGGTTGAGCAGGGTGTCATCCTCGGAGTCTTCCGCTATGAGCAGACGCAAAATGGGTTTTGCGGGTGCGGCGGTGTTATCGCGGTCGTCCATGACTACTCACCTGTTGCCCGTGCGACGGCACGCAAAGTGGGAAATCGCCAGCGGTCGGCAAGACACCGTCATGCCGACACGGCACTTCCCGACGTCGAGTAAATGTGTCGCGGGGTGTGCTTGGATGCGAAGTGGTTGAGGTGTGTGTCCGTACCGCATAATTCACTGATTGGCCTGACCTGTCTGAGACCTTCAATATCCCTGCAAAGTGTATGTTTATTGGGCGTTCCGCGATTCAATTCGGGAAAAAGCCCATGTGCGATTTATCGGCCATATCGCAGACGGATATAGAAAATATATTCCTGCAATACCGTCTGCGTGACGGGTAATACGATGAGATGTAGATTAACCAAGGCGCGGGACGCCTGACGGTAATCGGCCCAGCCGGCGGATGCACGCTAACCCAGTGAAATCGTTATTTTTATAAACTAGTGTCCGTAATGACGTATGTTTTATACTGATATTGCTTACCATCCGCCCATTCCCGGGTCAGGGTGGAATAGGCAACAGCGAGGGTTGTATATGAAAATGCTAATTAATCGTCTGGGCATCGGCGCAGCGGTAGGCAGTGTGCTTGCGCTGATTACGTCGCCTGCCATGGCCGGGACGGTCCCCGCGATCCCCGAGCCCAGCACTTTGAGTCTGATGGCTGCCGCAGGCGCCATCGGTGTGGTTGCACTGTTGCGCAAGCGCCGCAAATAAAAGATCGGGTCAATGCCGGGTGACGGTCTCGACCCGTCCCTATAGACCGCAGCTGGATGGAGAGGTATGGCGGTGGTTTCTCTTCGTATCCTTTTGTTGAAGATGACACCCATGACTGGAATCCGGTTGATGAGCAAACGGGACAGCGCTTAACGCCCCATGAAGGCAGGCAAGGCGATTAACCGTACCGGCGCGGCTCCCGGTCTAAAGCACTGATCCGACCCGGCATGGATCTGTCCACTTCCCTGCTCGATAACGAAGGCGATATCCGCTTCTACCTCTTTGTCAGCGTCTTTCTGTTCATCGCCCTGTGGGAAACCTACGCCCCGCGGATTCGTGACATGCATGCGATCGCCGCGCGATGGTTCAACAACATCGGCCTGTTGGTGGTCAGCAACCTGCTGATTGCGGTGGTTTATCCAGCGGCGGCGGTGAGTGCGTCCATTGCCGTGCAGGCGCGGGGATGGGGGCTGTTCAATCATGTCACGCTGCCGTGGTGGTTCATGGGCGCGACCTCGCTGGTTGCCATCGATCTCTCCCGCTATGGGGAACATGTCGTCCTGCACAAAGTGCCGTTTCTATGGCGCTTTCACAAGGTTCATCACAGCGATCTTGAGTATGACTGTACGACGGGTCTGCGATTTCATCCCATCGAGGCCCTGCTGACGTCCGCCATGGGGCTGAGTCTAATCGCCCTGCTGGGTATGCCGCCGCTGGCGGTACTGTTCTATGAGCTGTGCTATATCAGCGTCACGCTATTCAGTCACGGCAATATTCGCATGCCGGTGAAGCTGGACCATTTTCTGCGTTATGTGTTGGTGACGCCGGATGCCCATCGTATTCACCACTCCGCCCTGCGTCAGGAAACGGACAGTAACTATGGCATTTTGCTGTTATGGTGGGACCGCTTGTTCAGGACATATCGTGTCAGTCCCCAGCGCAGTTATGAAGCCATGACCATGGGTTTGCCCGAAGTGCGTGACCCGAAAGCGGTCGGCCTGGCGAAACTGTTATTGATGCCGTTTGCCGGTTTGAAAATCAAGGACTGAGGCGCAGGGTTAATCAGGTTTGCCGCAGGGAAGCAGGGCGGCGCTCCCGATATCAAAAGCCGTGGACTGCGGAGTTCCGCTGCGCCGTGCACGGCGTGACAATCAATTCGGACATGCTCAATGTTTGTCCCGCGCAGGGGGGCTGTCCTGCAGCGTGCGCAGATCGTCGATAATCTGACTGCTGTGACGACCAGACGCCACAGAGCGATAGACCCGTGCGATGCGCCCGCGGGGATCGATGATGAAGGTGTGACGCTTTGCCAGGCGCAGGCAGGCAACCTGGAAATACGCGCCGTAGCGCCGCGCCGCGTCGCCGTGTGTATCGCTCAGCAGGGGAAAGCCGAGGCCATGCCTTTCAGCGAATGCCGCATGGCTTTGCGGGCTGTCCAGGCTCACACCCACCACCCGTGCGCCAAGGGCCGTGATGGCCTGCATGTCATCGCGGAACCCGCACGCCTCCCGAGTGCACAGCGGCGAATCGTCCTTGGGGTAGAAATACAGTACCAGCCACTGACCGGTATACTGATCCAGGCGGTGGATCTTGCCGGAGTGGTCCGGGAGTTCAAACGGCGGCGCCTGTTGACCCGCTTCCAGTTTGGCTGCGATCATTTCTGTGTGGACATCTATATTGCACGAGAGCATTGCACAGAGGGGCGGACGGTGCAATTGGATGAGCGAAGTATTGTAAACTGAGGCCGTGGCGATGGTGGATGAACAAGACCCCTTGGCGGTTTTCCGCGACTGGTATGCCAGTGCCTGCCGCAGCGGCATTGCCAAGCC
>CAYXAX010000094.1:0-10279 GCA_964463055.1 uncultured Gammaproteobacteria bacterium
TCCTCACCAACAGCCCCCACACCCGCCTCCCGGTCTTCCACGAGGATATCAACAACGTCTCCGGCATGTTGGACCTGCGCCGTGCCCTGCGCCAACTGGCGTACGGCGGCTTTACCCATGAGACCATCGTCAACCTGCTCAAGGAACCGTACTTCATTCCGGAAGGTACCCCGCTGAACACCCAACTGCTCAATTTCCAGCGCCAGAAACAGCGCATCGGCCTGGTGGTCAACGAATACGGCGATATTCTCGGGCTGGTGACCGTGGAGGATATTCTTGAGGAGATCGTGGGGGAATTCACCACCAGCGTGTCCTCGGCGACCAAGGAAATCCATCCCCAGGGTGATGGCACCTTCCTCATTGACGGCAGCGCCAACATACGTGAATTGAACAAGATACTGCACTGGCATCTGCCCACCGACGGACCCAAAACCCTCAACGGCCTGGTGATTGAATATCTGGAAGCCATCCCCGAGCCCGGCACCAGCCTGCGCATCGCCGGTTATACCATCGAGATCGTGCAGTCCAGCGAAAACGCGGTCAAAGTCGCCAAGGTGCGGCCTCCCGCAATCAGGCAGGACGAACACGCCGCCGGTTAAAGCAACGGGGCTCAGCGTGCGCCACAGCGCCCCTACGCCTCGCTCAGATCGGCGGTATCCTCTGACGACTCTGAGCAGTGATAGCGGTTGCGCCCCTGCTCCTTGGCCGCGTAGAGCGCCTCGTCAGCAAGAGATATCAAGTGCGACGGCTGCTCATTCCCCTTGGGCACTACGCTGGCCACCCCGATGCTGATGGTCACATGGTCCGCGACCTTGGAGTGGGCGTGGGGCAGCTTCATATCGCTGATGGCGTTACACAGGCCCTTGGCAATCACCGCGGCGCCCTTCACATCCGTTGCCGGCAGTATCACCACGAACTCCTCGCCACCGTAGCGCGCCACCATATCTCCACCACGCTGCAATCTGGCGCTCAGTGTGGCGGCGACCTGTTTCAGACAATCATCCCCGCCCTGGTGGCCGTAATTGTCGTTAAAGGGCTTGAAGTAATCGATATCAATGAGCAGCAACGCCAGGGGCTTTATGTCACGGATGGCGCGTTTCCATTCCTTTTCCAGTGCCTCATCGAAAATGCGCCGATTGGGAATCCCGGTAAGGCCGTCCAGAGACGACAGACGTTCCAGTTCCTTATTCTTCTGCTCCAATTGGGTCTGCAATTCGCGCAATGCCCGATAGGCCTCGTCTCTTTGCATCTGCGCCAGATAGCTGCGTGAATGAGCGCGAATTCGCGCGATCAACTCGATCCGATCCGGCAGCTTGACCAGATAATCACTTGCTCCGTTGCTGAATGCCTCGCTCTTGTCCAGGGCGGCCTCTTTACTGGACAGCACGATAATGGGAATACTTTGCGTAGCCTGATGACCGCGGAAAAAGCGCACCAGCATCATGCCGTCGATATCCGGCATGACCAGGTCCTGTAGAATTACAGTCGGCGCCACCTTGGCCCCGGTCTCAATCGCAAGCTTGGGATCACTGCAATAGTGCAGCTCAATGTCCTCCTCACTTGCCAGCATGCGCCTGATCGCCTCGGCCACTATCGCCTGATCATCGACAAGCAACACCACGCAACGGTCATTGCGCGGGGTGATCTCGTCATTCTCTGTCATCCGCTCTTCGCTCATGACATCGTCAACTCAGCGTTGGCCGCCTCCCTTTTGGCAAGATCGATAAGTTTTCCGGCAATATCGCTGATCGACAGCACCTCTACAGCGGCATCCAGATCAGCGGCCGCCTTGGGCATACCATAGACCGCGCTGCTGGCCTTGTCCTGGGCGATGGTGTGATAACCCATTTGACGCAGTTTCAACAGGCCGGCGGCGCCATCACGTCCCATACCGGTCAATAAAACCCCGATAACGCGATTGTGCCAATGCTTGGCGACACTCTCGAAAAATACGTCCACCGACGGACGGTAGACATACTCGCGCGGATTCGGCGTGTAGAGAAGTTTGCCGTTGGAACCAATCGCGAGGTGATCGTTTGTCCCCGCCACCAGCACGGTTCCCGCCTGGGGCACCTCACCTTCTTTCGCCAACGCAAAAGGCAAGGCGCTCTGTTCGGCGAGCCACAACATCAACTGCTTGGCAAAGTGCTGATCCACGTGCTGAACGATGACGATCGCGGCGGGAAAATTCACCGGCAGGACTGACAGAACACTGGCCAGCGCCAGCGGACCACCCGAAGATGAGCCGATAGCGACCAGAGGACAGTGGGTAACGGAGGAGGTATTGACCCTCTTTTCAGCCGGCGCGGCGACGACTTTCTTGGCATTGTTTTTTGTCAATTTGTATATCGTGTTGATCTTGGATAACAAGCCGTCGAATCCCTCCCCGGCTTTCAAACCCTGGCCCTCCAATATAGGCGTTTTTATAGCATCCAGCGCACCTGCCCCCATGGCCTCGAAGACAAGTGCGGCGTTTGTGTTCACTGAATTGGTGACGATCAGGATGGGGCACGGATTTTCGGCCATGATCCTGCGCGTCGCCTCAACCCCATTCATCAACGGCATGATGAGATCCATGAGGATGAGATCGGGGGGATCATCCTTGCAGCACTGCACAGCTTCCTCACCGTTCCATGCCACCCAGGCGATCTGGTGGTCGGAATATGTACGTATACCGCGACGCAATGCCTCGATGGCCATTTGCATGTCATTGACAATGGCTATCCTCACGTTCAGGCACTCCCTATCAGATCAAATACCGCCTCACGCAGGCTGTCATCATGAAAACTCCCCTTTGTGAGGTAATAGTCGGCCCCCGCCTCCAAACCGCGCCGCCGGTCCTCGTCACGATCCTTATAAGAAACGATCATTACGGGCACCTTCCTCAGGCCCTGATCCTGCTTTATCAAGCGCACCAGTTCGATACCATCCATTCTCGGCATATCCACATCGGTAATCACCAAGGCATAATTATTGCTTCGTACAGCGTTCCATCCGTCCATACCGTCGACCGCCACATCGACATCGTAACCGCTGGCCTGCAGCAGCTTGCGCTCCACTTCGCGTACCGTAATCGAATCGTCGACTACGAGGATCTTCTGCTTCTTCACATGAGCGCTGGCGCCGTCGTATTGAACCTTGTGCAGCTGAGCTCCGGTAATCAGTTTATCGATCGATCGGACCATATCATCAACATCAATAATCAGTACCGGCGTCCCGTCATCCATGAACGCCGCCGCGCTGATGTCCTTGATCTTGCCCAGCCGTGGGTCCAACACCCTGACGGCCAGCTCCCTTTCACCGAGAAAACGGTCCACCACGACACCGTAGCGGGCATGCCGGTCGCTTACAACCACGATACACAGGTTTTCCCGGGGTATCTGGGCCTGCTTGTCCGTGAAGATCTGGGAAGCGGAAACCAGGCCAATGTGCTGATCGTCGTAGGTAATGTACTGCCTGTCCTCCAGGGCCTCGACTTGCTCTTTGGGGACGCGCAAGATTCGATCCACCCGCACCAACGGCACGGCGTAATACTCATGACTGACCTCTATCAGCAGGGCGCGTATCACCGACAGAGTGAGGGGCAGCTGCATATGTATCTTTGTCCCCTTGCCGAGATTGGTCGACGCGCTCAATACTCCCCGAACCTCCCTGACCACATCCTGAACCACATCCATGCCCACGCCCCTGCCCGAAATCTCAGTAATGGTGTCGCGGGTACTGAAACCCGGCAGAAACATGAACTCCAGCAATTCGGCCTCGCTGAGACGCAGCGCCATCTCCTTGGCAGCAAGACCTTTGGTAACCACCTTATCGCGCAACTGCTCAACATCGATTCCGCGGCCGTCGTCCTGAACGCATATGGAGAGCATACCCGCCCGGTGATACGCCTCCACATGTATCAGGCCCTGCCTTGGTTTACCGGCGCTCTCGCGCTCCTCAGGCAGTTCGATGCCGTGATCAACGGCATTGCGCAGAATATGATTGAGGGGGGTTTTTATCTTCTCCAAGACATCACGGTCGACCAGGGTGTGGGGGCCGCTGATCTCGAGTTTCGCCTCCTTACCCAGCGATCTTGCCAGGTCGCGGACCATGCGCTGCAACCCCTCGACCCCGTCAGAAAAAGGGCGCATGCGGCTGCTTATCACCTCGTTATGGAGACGCTCTGTCAAGTCGCTGGTGCGATAATCAAAGTTCGCCAGCTCCGACAAGCGGTCGGATAACAACTGCCGGCAGGCTGCAATACTGCGGTGTACATCGCTCAACATTGACAGGGTCCGCGAATCCGCTTTGTGCCCTTCCAACAACTCACGGAGGTTGTCCAAACCCAGTGCGGCATGGTGAGCCTGCTGCTTGAGACGGGTCATGGAATCAAAATATGGCCGGACCCAGCGGGACTCGACCATTGCCTCGCCCGCCAAACCAAGAATCTTATCCATGCGATCCGAGCTCACTCTGATTACCCGGCTCTTAGCGGTCGATTCATTGAAGTTCGGCGCTGCGGCATAGAGCTCCGGCTCTGGTTCCGGCTCCTCCGCCACCGCATCGGACTGGCCGGGTAGCTCCTTCACTTCCGATTTTTTGACACGCGGCGTTACTGTGGCGGTTTCAGCGACCTTATCTGCGGCGGCGGAAAACGCCCCCGCCGGTTCGCCCTTAAGAATAGCCGACAGGGCGTCCACCATCGATGCGATCTGAACCTCGGGTATCTGACCGCCTCCTGCCTCTTCCTGGACCTTGCCCAGCCGCCCGATCATGTCTATCGCCTGAAACAGCACGTCGACATCACCGCTGCCCAGTTTGAGTTGCTGCTTTTGGGCGGCGACAAAGCAGTCCTCCATGACGTGGGATACTCGGATCACGGGTTCAACACCCACCATACGAGCAGCCCCTTTAATGGAGTGAGCGGCGCGCATCAAGGCCTCCAGGCGATCTGCGGCCATCGGATTCTGTTCCAGCGCAAGCAATGACTCGGTCATGGTATTTATCTGCCCCTCCACTTCCGTACGGAACAGATCCATCAGTGACATTTCGCCCAACCCGCCGCTGCCCGATGCGCTCATCCCAGCCACCCCGACAGGGTACCGAACAGAACCGCCTCATCGACACAACCCACGTGTCTATGCTCCAGGGTGAATATGCCCTTGATATATGAAGCGCTTGCGTTGGCGATGGTAGTCGGCGCTTCATACAGCTCTCCAGAACTGTACCTGTGTATGCCGTATATTTCACTTACCGGGAATACAAACCGCTGGTCTTCTTTTTCGATGACTAGGAGGCGCTCGGAAAAACTTCCCTTTATGCTGTCAAGGGCGTAGCGTTTTCCCTTCTTTATGCCCAGCAGGCGGCCCAGGGATATGTATACAAGCAGTTCGCCGCGCACATTCGCCAAACCGCAGACCACCTGATTCGTGCGATGCGGTATACGATGAACCGGGCGCATGGAGGAGACTTCGCGGAAAATCGCCGTTGACAGGGCCAGCCACTCGTCGCCCAATCTGAATACCAATACTGACGTAGCGGCATGATCGGCAACCTTGCCCTTTTCGGATATGATCTCTGTCCATTCCCTGACATAGTCCGGCGGTACCGCACGGTCCAGAAGCTGGCGGCCGGCGGCTGAAAATTTCCGACAGTTGCGGCAGTGTATAACCTCCTCCAACAATGGACAACGCGGCTTTACAGTACCCCACACCCCAATGCTGTTCCAGCAGTCATCGATATGACCATGACTTTGCGAGGTCTCATTATTTACCTTGATATTCATCCGCATTCCCGACCATCAACTCTTTTCTTCTTTGGCGACAAGGCCGCGTTCGGAAATGCGCTTCACTCTGCGTCGGTAAGACTCAGCATCTCCCGAGTTGCCCATCCGCTCCGCCTGAAGCGACAGATGCACCAGGGCCTCCTCGTGATTGGGGTCCAGATATACCGCCTTGCGGAACATCTGCTCAGCACGGAGTTCATCCCCCAATGACTCGCAAAGAAGGCCCATCAAATGGTGAGCCTGAGCGGAGTCGCCGTACTCGATCAATACGGATTGACATGCATCCACAGCCTCCTTCAACTGGCCCTGATCGGCCAGCTCCCGAACCTGCTTCAGCCCGTCCGGCTTCGGCGCGACCACCACGCTTTTCACCGCACCCAAAGCCGGAGCTGCCCGGGATTTATACGTCTTAGCAACAGCCTTTTGTCGCTGCCGGTCTGTTATTTTCCGGCGCGGCGCGCCGGCTTTATTGCTTAAACCGTCCGTACGCAAACTGTCCTGGCTCAACGAAGCCTTTTGATATGCAAAGGCACCGCGACGCGGCAGCGGCTCCAGACCCGATTCCAAAAACTGACCTGCCTCAGCATGCCCTACAAACAACAAACCGTTTTCAGCCAACAGATCGATAAGTATCTTCGCGGCGTGCTGTTGCGTCTGGCGGTTGAAATAAATAAGCAGGTTGCGACAGAATATAACGTTGTAACCATCACGACTTGGCAGAGTATGCGGATCGAGTAAATTGGCATAGTGAAAGTGAACCATCTCTTTAATGCCGTCGATCAAGGCATATGAGCTGCCCTGCATTTTAAAATAGCGATCTCGAAACGCCAGACTGGTACCGCGGAACGAGTGCTGACCGTAGACAGCACGTCTCGCACTTTCCAATGAACGATAACTTATATCCACGGCGTCAATGCACACCGCTTCATTTGACAAACCTGCCTCATGAAGAACGATGGCAATAGAATAGGCCTCTTCCCCGGTGGAGCAGGGCATGCTCAAAATACGCAGCGGCCCGGATTTTTTTGCTTGCGCCCATGTCTTTTTGACAAATTCCGACAGGGCCTCAAATGGCACCCCGTCGCGAAAAAACCAAGTCTCCGGAATAACAACCTCATCGATCAACGCCACGAGCTCTTCATTGGAAGTCTCCAGCCTCGCCGCATAGGCCTTCAGATCGGAGACATCGCAACTTCTCATGCGCTTTCTAACGGCGCGATCAATGGTTGTGTGACCAACCGTCGACACATCCAGACCTATGTGTTCATTCAGGAGCTTTTCAACTGAGACAGTCACTGGAGGAGACTTTGATATTCGAATCCACTTCTAGCCTGGCGGGGCTTCCGCATACTCCGGGGCGCGAAACAGCAGATCCTTCACGTCACCCGGCAACAGCGGCCCCACTTCTATTTCCTGGATCAAACCATCGGCGTCCGGGATGACCCGTCCCAGATAAGGACTGCCCGGCATCTCGAAATCCGCATTTAAAAATTGAACATCTTCCCGCCTGACAACTTCCGTTGCGTCCTCCGCCAAAAGTCCGAGAAGGTGACTTTCGTCCGCCACAGGATATTTCACCATGATGATTCTGCTGCTTAGGACAATCCGCGCTGATCGCCCCTCCACCAGCTGGCACAGGTCGATCACGGGCACCGGCTTACCACGGTAGTTGAACATCCCGGCGACGAAAGCCGGGGCGGGAGGAATGCGCTTGAGCTTTACAACCGGTATGACCTCTACTACCTGACGTGCATCCAAGGCGTAGCGATCAGTCCCCAGACGCAACAGCAATAAAAGCATGCTCACCTCTTAAGAAATGACTTTAAACCTGGTGACACCGTTCTGCAGCCCATGCGCTGCATCATTGAGTCGGTCGATGGCGGTATTGGACTGGCGCAGAGATTCCACCGTCTGCTGTGCGGACTCGCTCAGCTGAACCATGGCATGCTTGATCTGTTCGGCGCCTTCCGATTGGAAATGCATCCCCTGCTGCACGCTCTCGAACCGCGGCGACAAGGCTTGAACCTGCTCAATAATCTGAGCCAGTTGCGCCCCGATCTTGCGTACATCTTCCACGCTCTGGCGTACCTCACGGGAGAATTTATCAACGCTCATGACGCCTGCCGAAACCGCCGACTGCATCTCCTTGACCATCTGCTCGATGTCCAGTGTCGCCACTGCGGTCTGGTCGGCGAGACGGCGGATTTCGGTGGATACCACAGAGAAACCTACGCCGTACTCACCCGCCTTTTCGGCCTCGATGGCGGCATTGAGGGACAGAAGATTGGTTTGGTCAGCCACCTTGGTGATGGTCGTCACCACGGAATTGATGTTGCCGGCTTTTTCATTGAGCACTTCCAGCTTGGCGGCAATGGTCGTAGACGCCTCGACCACCTGGCGCATGGTCTCTTCCATGTGCTCCAGGGCGGCATGGCCCTCGGAAGCGGATGATGCGGTGCCTTCCGCCACTTCGGCCACCTCATCCATGGTGTTGACGAGCTCCTTGGTAGTGCTGGAAATCTCCGTGGCGGTAGTCACGATCTGATTGACCGTTGCCGCCTGCTCGGACACGGTGGCTTCCTGTTCTTTGGCCGTGGCGGCGATTTCCGTTGCGGATGAAGTCACCTGAATACCGGAATGCTGGACTTGAGAGACCAGTGAATTCAGGTTATCTATCATCGCCTGCACCCCGGCGGCAAGCTGGGCGATGGCATCATTACCCGTCACATCGATCTTGCCGGTCAGATCGCCATTGGAGGCGCGCTGTACCGTTTGCAGAATGACATCGACCTTGTGATTTAAATCCTCTACCGAGTGCTGCTTTTCCTCGATCATCTGGCGCAGATTGTCCACCATGCGCTGCAGACCCTTGCCCAGTTCGCCGATCGCATCATCTCCGCTGAAGGTAACCTTGCCGGTAAGATCACCGCTGGAGGCCTTATTCACCACGTCCAGGAGAATATGGACCTTGTTCTTCAACTCGTCCGCCGCTTCACGCTCGCGGATAGTCTGCAGCCGCTCACGTTCGGAACTGGACTGAATATTTTCGGCCATGGTATTGAACGCCTGGCCGAGTCTTCCGATTTCATCATGACCGGAAATGGCAACCCGGGCCGAGACATCGCCTTGCGCCAACCGCGTCACCACGCCCATCAAGTGAGACAGCGGGTTGCTGATCCATGTACGTAGAAGAAGATTGGCCAGAATCACGCCGATAAATAAAAGAACTACATTGGCCGCCACACCGGCCTTCATATCGGATTCCGCAGCGGCGTCCATGTCGGCCATGGAATAACTGACGCGGATGGCCCCGTTTACGGATCCGGAGGGGACATTGTGGCAGGCCAGACAGTTAACGCCGTTGGTATCCTCGGTGGCCTTGAAGGGGGTCAGTGCGGTGATGACCCGGCCCTTGTCATTGTGCTCGACCCGAACAATCTCCTTTCCGCTCAGGGCCTTGAAATCAAGTTCGTCCGACGCCTGCTCTTCGGGATAGCCGTCTCCAAATTGCTTTTTGACGGGCTCTCCGCGGATCACGCGCGCGTCGACCACATTGGGTCGCCTTTGCACCTTCTTGCGCAGAATAGTGCGCTGATCCATGGTGCCGGTAAGCATCATGGTGTTCAGGCCATCAAAGTAAAATGTCGTCATGTTTTTGGTGATTTGCTCACCAATATCGAGGATGCGCTCTTTCTCCCGCTCAATCGTGTATGCCGTCACGGACCCGATGACGAGCATAAAGATCACCAACATGGTGACACTGACCTTGTTATGCACCGAAAGACGGCTTAATACCGGGATGCGATTGAGTAGCGACATGCCTCCTCCAATACCTCAGCAGATCTATGTTTATTGTCCATTGCCCACACTGCTGAGTAAGCATTAATGTTTTTAATTTTCAATGTGTTACAAAAACAAACACTCCATGATATGAAAACTTTCGCCGTCGCAAGCGCGCAGTCACCGGCACGGTCTCATGTCCAGTGCTAACAACGGCGGGGTATATTAAAACTTTAGTAAGTACGGGGACCTGCGTGAGGCGGCGGATTTCTCCAAGCATCGGCACAGGCCGATCAGGATGGGACATGAATGCTCAACATTGAAAGGAATTACTTATGTACATCGGGTAACACCTTGAAAATGTATTGCATCTTCCATTAGGCAAGGGTAATCTGCCCTACGGACGCGTAAACAGGAGGTATTCTCGACAATGGTTTCGTCCTCGCGATTCAATGGCTTAAATCGGGAAAATAAGAAATTAAAGCAACAACCGATCCCAGCCCCGTTCGAGTTGGGCGACCTCATTGTCAGTTACCTGGAGCAGATCGGTGTAGAGCATGTCTTTGGCATCCCCGGCGGACCGATAGAACCCCTGTTCAATGCACTGGCCCGCAGTGCACAGCGGGGCAGAATTCGTCCCATTATTGCCCGACACGAATCCGGTGCCGTTTTCATGGCCGACGGCTATGCCCGTGAAACGGGTAAGCTGGGCGTTTGCTGCGCGACCACGGG
>CAYXAX010000095.1:0-10146 GCA_964463055.1 uncultured Gammaproteobacteria bacterium
AGGATTCGGATGGGGCCGTCGAGAAACGCCGGTGCTGTGAAGCCCTGAATATGCTGTTTCAGTACGCGGCGGATATCACCCCTGCGCAATTCCGGCAGTGACAGCCACCTCGGGTAGGGGTTTTCCTCGTATTGGGACTGCACCAACTGAGAAGTTTCATCCTGCACAGCCCCCAGAGAGCGAATTTCCCCCTTGATGCGTTCCTCTTCAAGCGGGTGAATGAGCGTCTCTACCAGGAGGCCGCGAAGCTGTTCGGACCAGGCGGACAACGGCATTTCATTCAGCCGTGTCCTGCAGGAAAGCGAACACAGGCGGTCGTACATGGCATAGTTCAGCAGAGCATGCTCAAGCGCCGTGTCCGGCGACGGGGTCGCAGGGACGCATTGCTCGATACTGCTGCGCAATTGCGAAACCAGGCCGGCCTCGTTGTCCTCCAGGGCGAAGATGTACTCGTTGTTCGAGCATTGGTGCGCCACGGCGCTGGTCACCCTGATTTCTTCTTCACTGGTGGCGCCGCTTGCGCAGTATCCGTGCAGCAGGTGGCGTCGAACCGCCGTCAGCAGGACCTCCAGGTCGGCATCGATGTTGAATGTCTTTTCAAGGTATTTCAGGAACAGACCGTCGGCCGCGATGTTGGAAATCATCGCCCGTATCGTTTCGGAGTCGTCCCCGGCGCCCGTCCCGATAGCGTATTTGCGCTTCAACAGTAATGACGTGGGCAACGCCAGTGGCCGGTAATCTATACCCTCCATGGAAAAGCACTTCTGCAGTTCTTCGTCCATCCACCCAATATGTACCGCGGGCGTGATGTTCTCGATGATTTCTATGAACAGCAGACGTGCCGGGGTCGGATCCTCAAGCTGTTCCACCGCCGTTCGGTAGTATGAGAAGTACCGCTCCAGTTGCTCCTGGGTATGGCATGACTTGCCGAGGTTGTTCAATGCCGTTACTGACAACGGATTGATCTCCAGGGCCCTCAGGTATTGCGCGGCGGCCTCGTCCAGCCCGCCCCGCTGAAAATGTACATGTCCGAGATTGATGTATGCCTCGCAGTGATCGGGCTGCAATGCCAGGACGCGGAGACCACACTCCTCTGCGGCATCGATGTCCCCCAGGCGTCCGTGCACGGTACTGAGGGTATGCCACGCATCGGGATTCTCCGGTGTGGCTTGGCAGATGAGCTCGAAAAGCACTCTGGCACCCGCAAGGCTGTTAACCTGCATCAAGGCCTGCCCTTGTTGTCTCATGGCGTTGAGTACAGTGCCGCCGGCATCGATGCTGAGTGCGTTCCTGTAGCTCTCAGCAGCCTCATCATAGCGCTCCGTAGCGGTCAATAGGTGGGCGATATTGAGGTGCGCGCCCATGTGGCGTGGATCGAGTGCCAATACCTTGCGATATTGTGCCAGGGCTTCTTCGCATCGGGTCTGATGCAGAAAGACATTGCCGAGGTTGAGGTGAGCCTCGCTGAAGTCGGGGCGCAGGGCGATGGCGCGGCGGGCGCACTCCCCGGCTTCCTCGATATCGCCCAGACGGCCATGGATGTTGCTGAGCATGTACCATGCGTCGGCGCTGTCAGGAAACCGGCCGGTCACCCGGGTGCAATGTTCCTTGGCCTCGTCCAGGCGAGCGCCGTTAATCAGAGCCACACCCTGATTGAGGAGGGATTCGAGTTGTGCTGCTTGGTCGGTCACAATCCGGTCTTTATACCGCGGTGATCTTATGTGGTTATTATGCCGGTGTCCATTGCTGCATCAGCACAATGGAGTGAATCACAACGCGCCGTCAGTGAACGCCGCCAGTCAACCACTGTAGCCATATGTCAAACCCCGAGGACTGTCTGTCGTCCGGCTGATATGTCATTCCCCGGCCAGCAGTGTCTCAAAATGGTGAATGGTGTTTCTCAGCCCTTCGTCCCACCCGATCACAGGTTCCCACCTCAGGGTCTCTCTGGCAAGGGTGATTTCGGGGAGTCTCTGCATTGGGTCGTTTTCCGGCAGCGGCAGGAAAGTCAGCTTGCTCTTGGAGCCGGTCATTTGGATTATCTTCTCTGCGAGTTCCCTGATCGTCACTTCGGACGGATTGCCGATGTTCAGCGGCCCGATGAAATCATCCTGCGTGTCCATGGTGCGAATCATCGCTTCTATCAAATCAGTCACGTAGCAAAAGCTTCTGGTTTGTAGCCCCTCGCCGTAGATTGTCAACTCCTTGTTCTGCAGCGCCTGGACGATGAAATTGCTTACCACCCTGCCGTCGTGGGGACTCATGCGCGGGCCGTAGGTGTTGAAAATACGGACCACTTTGATTTTCACCTTGTGCTGCCTGTAATAATCAAAGAAAAGCGTTTCCGCACAGCGTTTGCCTTCGTCATAACAGGCCCTGATTCCGGATGGGTTGACGTTTCCCCAATAGCTTTCTTTTTGGGGATGGCTCAAGGGGTCGCCGTAGACCTCCGATGTGGATGCCTGGAGTATCTTGATTTTGAGACGCTTGGCCAAGCCAAGCATATTGATCGCGCCAACGACACTGGTCTTGGTTGTTTGGACAGGATCCTTCTGATAGAAGATCGGGCTGGCGGGACAGGCAAGGTTGTATATCTCATCGGTTTCAATATAGAGGGGTATGATTACATCATGGCGGATAACTTCAAAATAGGGGTTTCCAATCAGGTGACTGATGTTTTCCTTCCTGCCGGTATAAAAGTTGTCCACGCAGATGACTTCATTGCCCTCGTTCAGCAATCGCTCGCACAAGTGGCTTCCCAGAAATCCGGCGCCCCCGGTGACCAATATGCGCTTTTTCATGTGCCCCCAGACGATTGTGATGTATTGCGGTAAGGGTGTTCTTCTCTCAGAAAGTCGACCAGGCGCCGGTTGTGTTCGATGAGCACCGTTTCCGCCTTGATCCCGGCGCGCTGCATAACGGCCATGATATCCACGGCGCGCCACTGGGTCGGTATGATGATCACGTCCACGGGGTTCTCGATCAACCAGTCACGAAACAGGATTCTCTGCCCGGTGCCCGGAACGTATGTACCCACCTTTTTCGAATCATCGTCAACCACTACCGGGAATCGGTCCGCGTCAAGACCGTAGTGCTGCATAAACGCCGCCGACTTCCCCGTTCCTCCCCACACGGCGGTGCGCTTTTTCATCCTGCACAGGTCCGACAGCTGGCCGCGTATGACGTGATACGCGTGCTGCGCGCCGTCAAAGAACTGCTGCGCCTCCATGGCGTGCTTTATCTGGTCTGAGCAGAGGCCCAGCTGCATGAGACCGAAAACAACTTCCCCATTGTACCCGTGATTGATCTCCAGCACCTCGGCGCCGCTGCTGCTGAGCATGCGTTCAAACGATGAAGTGGTGAACTGAGAGTTGTGTTCATAGTAAAAGTCCACGGTCCTTCCTGTCTCCAGCGCCCTATCGATACAAGGCACTTCAAAGTAGGCCTGTGGGCGAATTCCCAGACAGCAGGCCGCAAATGAAATTTCCTGGATAAAGGCCAGCGGGTTCATCAAGTGTTCCAACACGTGCCTGGAGACGATGAGGTCCGGTTTGAGTTCCTCGAGATGTTGACCGGGGACGAACATGTCCGGACGCAGGATCACATTGTCGTGTTGGTGTACGGCGCCATGGGGGTCGAAACCGATAAATTTCCCCCCATTGCGCCCGTCGGCCAGGGCGGCGATGAAGCTTCCGTCCCCATGGCCGATTTCAACCACGACGGGGTCCGGGGGCAGGCGGCTCAACAGACGTGCCCTCAGGGTTGTAATGAAATCGGACCAGTTCGTTCCCTGGTTGAACATCAGATTCGGTTTTTGCGCATATGGAATGTTGGAGTAGTCAAAGCACGTGTTATAGACATGACCGCACCCGACACACCGTACGTAATCCAGTGGGAGCTTTGGCAAGGCCTGAGCCTCTTCCATGCTGGCGGGCCAAGCGATTGTGGCGAGTGGCTGGGCACCCCCATCGAAGAACGGTACAGCCACCTGATAGGCGCAGGCGGGACAGGCGGATTGACGCATGCCTTTCATCAGCGGCTCAGTCATGTCATTGTGTCTCACAGCGCCGCATCTGGGTAAGGCACCAGGTTTGCCACATGCGGCGATATGCACCCTCCAGGTTCTTTGTGAACAACGCGCCGTTGCACAGTGGCGAAGCCAACAGTTGCCCGCGCAACCGTCGGCGAAGGTCCGCCAGGCGTGCGGTGTCTGAGGCCAGTGCGACCGCCATTTCCACGTACATCGCGACTGTATCGGCAACGTAATCCGCCATGCCGGCTGTCGTCAGGATACTGTCCCCGACACGGCTGACAAAGCGCTTCCCGCGCAGACTGATGACCGGTACGCCCATCCACAGCGCCTCGACTGTCGTCGTCCCACCGTTGTAGGGGAACGGATCCAATGCGATATCCACCTCGTTATAGGACCTGAGGAGATCCCTTCTGGGACTGCGCCCCGCAAATCTGAGGCGCTGTCCGGATATGCCGTGTTTCTCGAACAGTGAGCGGTAGTGTGCGCGGGTACTTTCATCGCCGAACCCGCCGTATTTGAAATACAATTGTGAATCAGGAATCGCATCCAATATCCCGGCCCAGGCGGTGATGACGTCCGCCGTCAGCTTGGCCGTGTTGTTAAAACAACCGAAGGTGATTCGTTGTGAAGAACAGGCCGGCGGGAGCGAGGTCTCGATGGAAAATTCCGGCGGGGAGAAGCATAGATAGCTGTCAGGCAGCCGTAAAACCTGCTCCAGATAGAAGCACTCGTCACCCGGTGGAACGACATGCCGGTCTGCGATGATATAGTCCATGGCACTCAAGCCCGTGGTGGCTATGTAGCCCATCCAGGTAGCCTGTACGGGGGCGGGTTTGAGGGCGAACATGGTAAGGCGATTTGCCGACGTATGCCCCGCAAGGTCTATCAGAATATCGATGCCGTCCTCTCGGATCTGTCGAGCGACCAATTCGTCTGTCTGGGCGGCGATGGTGCGCCACCCGGTGGCGTTGGCGCGCAGACGCGATGTCAGCTCGTCACAGATGACATGATTGCTGTAGCAAAATACATCGAATTCGGCCTTGTCGTGATTGCTGATCACCTGTTCTATAAAATAGCCCACCGGATGATTGCGAAGATCGGCGGAGACATAACCGATCCTCAGGCGACGTCCACTGTCCGGCGCATTGTCATGGAGCGGGGCGACGGCAGCTGCCTTCCCGTGCATCTCGCCCCACCGCACATGCTCGATGAACAGGGTTTGGGTATCAATGTCCGCTCGATAGTTTGAGATGTACAACGAATTGCTGTGTGCTATGGAGAAGCGTGGGTCCAGACGCAGCGCCGTTTGAAAATGGGTCTGCGCCCTATCGAGCCGCCCCATGTCGGTGTATATCTTGCCCATGTTGTTGTGCGCCTGGGCAAGCTCCGGCTTAAGACGCAGCGCCTCCTCAAAGCATGTTAATGCGTCCTCTATGCGGCCCTGGTCGCTGTATATGCCACCGAGATTATTGTGTGCCTCTGCAACTGTGGGGTCCAGGCGCAGGGCCGCCTGAAGATATTCCGTGGCCTTATCGAAGTGACCGGTGAGTTTAAACAGATTGCCGAGATTGGTGTGCACATGCGCATAGCCTGCGTCGAGCCGCAGCGCCTCCTCGTAACAGGCCTGCGCTTCCACAAGCTTGCCCTGCAGGGAGTAGACATTGCCGAGATTACAGTGAACCGCCGGGATATCGGGTTGCACATCAAGTATCCAGCGGCAGCAGTTTTCCGCGTCCTCTATATGGCCGAGTTGGCCGTTCACATTGCCGAGCATGATCCAGGCCTCGACATCATCCGGGCAGGTACGGCATACCTCACTCAGTATTACCTTGGCCTGCTCAAGGTGATTGTCGCGAGCAAGGGTCAGGCCGAGCTGTTTCAGCGCTCCGGGTTGCTTACTATTGGTATCCATCATCCGGAACAGGCCATATCACCGCTAGCACTGATGAGGTCTGGGATCGATTCAGCCATGAGCTTGCCAGTATAGTTTGCGAGTATTAACAGCAAGTTAATATAACCTTTTGAATACTGGGACGGAATCACGCCAGTGTAACTTGGGATATTTAAAGTATTACAGCAGAAATTAACTATAATATTTTGTTTTTAAATGATATTTAATATTAATCACTGTGCGTAGAATTACGACCCTTCGTCTTACCATATGGCACGACGGCACACTCCCCTACCCGGATCCGATACCGACTCAAATCGCAGTTGCGCAGTGTGCATATTATCCGGGCAGGCTTCCTGACGGGTTTTTCGCAATCAATATATCAAAAACCTCTTCGGCGGGCAGCGGCCGGCTATGAAGATAACCCTGGTACTCGTTACACGACTGATCCATCAGAAACTCCAACTGATCCTGCGACTCCACGCCTTCGGCTACCACCCGTATATTTAGGCTTCCAGCCATGGCAATAATGGCTTTGACGATAGCTGCATCTTCGGCATCGAAAACCACATCACGGATGAACGACATATCGATCTTGAGCTTGTTTATCGGGAATCGTTTCAAGTAGCTGAGGCTGGAATAGCCGGTACCGAAATCGTCAATCGACAGCTGTACCCCCATGTCGTTGAGCTCTGTCAGGACGACAATGGTGTGTATCGGGTTCTCCATGAGCACGCTTTCGGTAATTTCCAGCTCTAGTGATCCGGGATCGATTCCTGTTTCGTGAAGAATCCGCCTAAGGACGTTGACAGGATCTTTACGCCTTAGCTGGCGCAGTGACAAATTTACTGACATGCGCAAATTCTCGCAGCCGTCGGATTGCCATTGCCTCAGCTGGCGGCATGCCGTCTTCAGCACCCACTCGCCTATGGGGCCGATCATCCCTATATCCTCGGCGATGGGTATGAATTTCGCCGGCGGGATCCATTCACCCTGAGAGGTCTTCCAACGCAGCAATGCCTCGACACTGACAATCCTGCCCGTTTTTAAATCAACAATCGGCTGATAATGAAGCCGTAATTCACCGCGTTCCAACACGTGTCTCAGGTTGGATTCAAGGCTGAGCCTTTCGGCCGCCTTGATATTCATTTCGGGTGTGAAGAATTGATAAATGCCGCGTCCGAGATGCTTGGCGTGATACATGGCGGTATCACTGTTTTGGAGCAGAGATTCGACAGTCAGTCCATTTTCAGGAAAGACACTGATACCGATGCTGGCGCTGCTGTGGAACTCACGGCCTTCCATCCAGATCGGCTCGCTCAGGGCCGACAGTATTTTCTGAGCTATCTGGGCAGCATGTTCAGTCTTGCCGATGTCAGGTAATACCACTATGAATTCATCACCGCCTTGTCGGGCGACAGTATCACCCTCACGGACCTGACGGCTGATCAATTTCGCGACCCGCTGTAATAGTTGATCGCCGGTCTGGTGGCCGAGCGAATCGTTGATATTTTTGAAGTAGTCGAGGTCAATGAACAATACGGCTATCATATTTTCATTGCGTCGCGCATGGGTGATAGCCTGATTGATACGATCCCAAAGCAGGTCCCGATTGGGCAGGCCCGTCAATGAATCATGATTTGCAAGATATACAATCTGAGATTCAAAGGCCTTTCGCTTTGTGATGTCATTAAATAGGCCGATCAGCATACGATGCCCCTTCCAGCGCATTTCAGTCACGCGAAGCTCGATGGGGACGTTTGTGCCGTCTTTTCGCATTCCATTTAGCTCGAGCGTGTTTTCATCGCCCATGTGCTCGCCGGGATTAAGGAACAGGTCCATGATGAATTCACGCTGATCATCATCATGTGAAAATAATTGATGGATCTGAAGCCCTGCCACCTCACCCTTGTCGTAACCGAATATACGTTGTGCCGCGGAATTGGCCGACTCAATCCTGCCCGACTCTGCGAATATCACCAGGCCGTCATCGATATTTTCGACCACCGCGCGTATGTGAGCTTCATTCTCCGCCAGTTTTTCGTTGCTTTCCCGCGCCTCACGCTCCGATACCACCAGCTTTCTCACCAGGGGCATAACTCGCCAGCGCAGAAGTAATACGCCAGCGAGCATCAGCCCCAGAATGTACGGGGCAACATTGAAAATCTCCTTTCTGACCGAGGCATACAGTTCATCCGTGTCGATTTTCAGCACCATACCCAATCCGAAATCACCTACCGCCGTATAGGCAGCCTCCACCTTCTTGCCGCGGTAGTCATGGGATGTTATGACGCCGGCACGTCCATCCAGGGCGTAACTCATGGGCAGCGGTTTGCCGTTACGCACACGGGAAAGGCGGGGAAAAACATGCGAGGTAAGCGTGGTTTTTAAGCACGTCATATCCTCTTTCAGTGGTCCGCATATGGCAAGCTCGGCTGTCCTGCCGCGTTGCGCCGCGTTCTTGATCATGGCGTCGAGTTTGGGCAGGGGGGATTCCATGACGATATGCCCCAGTCGCTGATTTCCATCAGCGACGTTGATGGTGGTGCGGATGAAGCTGCCTCCCGAGTATATGAGCAGCATGTTCAATGGTGCGTGAAGCGGAATTGAGATCTCGGGCCGCGCTTCGACGTCACCCCACTGCGCAATCAGCCGGTTGTCATTGTCGTACAGGGCTATGGCGTTGAAATCAACATTGGGCACAATGGGTTTGACGGCCTGTATCAGATCTTTACCGGCCGCGACCGCGTCACGATAATGACCGTTGATATGCTTCAGTTTATCGATGACGAAAGGCCTGGCCGCCAGCGCATGGGCGTATGAGATGTTGTCGTTGAGGGCTGCCGCGAGTTCGGATGCATGGTCATGTACGGAGGCCTCAAGCTCCTTGTCGAGGATCATTTCCGACTGGCGCTGCATGATGAGGTAGACCATCAATCCGCCGGTCAGGGTTATGATTACAACGATGACTATGCTGAGATAGGTGATGCGCCAGTCATCTGTAAAGCCTCGTGAAAGGGCCCTCAAGCACTATTCCTCATTACATTACATTGATTTAGTCTATAGCGGCAGGTGACGCGCTGAATACAGGTAGAGGGATCAGCGTCCGGACGACACTTCGAGAGAGTAGCATTGGCCTTGTTCAGGCGCTGGTCGGGAACACGTCCCGTGCCGTTGTTAATATTGGTCGGGGCGAGAGGATTTGAACCTCCGACCACCTGAACCCCATTCAGGTGCGCTACCAGGCTGCGCTACGCCCCGAGAGAAAAAGCCATCAGTGCCGGATAATAACGAATACCACGGTATTGGCGGGTGTTGGGATGTTGGCGTCCCCGCCCCTATCCGTTATTGCAGAGGGGTATTGTAAGGAGTATTGG
Organism: uncultured Gammaproteobacteria bacterium; assembly: GCA_964463055.1. GTDB lineage: Bacteria > Pseudomonadota > Gammaproteobacteria > CAWJPQ01 > CAWJPQ01 > CAWJPQ01. The sequence continues at coordinate 9,302 of CAYXAX010000095.1, forward strand.
GGTGTCCTTTCCAGTTTTCCAATGCGATTCAGCTCTTCAGCAGGTCGCGGACTTCTTCGAGTTCCTGGCGCAATTGATTGATGATCTGTTTGCTGCGGCTCTTATCCTGCTTGGCATTGTCTCCCGACAGCTTCAGCTTCGCCCCGCCAATAGTAAACCCTTGTTCATACAGAAGGTTCCGTATGTAGCGGATGGTCAGTACATCCTCGTGCTGGTAATAACGCCTGTTGCCGCGGCGCTTGATGGGCTTGAGTTGAGGGAATTCCTGTTCCCAGTAGCGCAACACATGTGGTTTTACACCACACAGTTCGCTGACCTCACCGATCGTAAAATACCGTTTCCCCGGTATTAAGGGCAGTGTTTGTTCACTGCTGTTCGCGGGTTCCAGCATAGGCTTCAACCCGGGCTTTTAATTTTTGTCCTGGATGGAAGGTGACGACCCGACGCGCTGTGATCGGAATCTCCTCCCCTGTCTTGGGATTTCTACCAGGCCGTTGGTTCTTGTCACGCAGGTTGAAGTTGCCGAACCCGGACAACTTGACATGATGACCAGCTTCCAGCGCGATGCGAATCTCCTCGAAGAACATTTCCACCAGGTCCTTGGCTTCACGCTTGTTCAGGCCAAGTTCCTGAAACAGCTTTTCCGCCATATCTGCTTTGGTAAGAGCCATGGTCTATTCTCTCAGTGTGGCGCCAAAATCCTTGTTGAGCTTGTCGAGGACCGCCGAAACTACTTCCTCCACCTCCTGATCCGTTAGGGTGCGCGAAAAATCTTGCAAGGTCAAGCCCAAAGCGACACTTTTTCGACCTAATTCAAGGTGTTTGCCCTGGTAAACATCGAATAA